>JBGSSS010000003.1:0-11059 GCA_041736895.1 Pirellulales bacterium | reverse complement strand
CGTCGGCGCGGAAGCGGATCTGGTCATCGCGCGGCCGAACATCGCCTGGACCCACGCGCCGGACCCTTTGACGGTCTTGCTCTACGCCTGGGACGATCGCTGGCTGCGGCAGACGGTGCTGGCGGGGAAGGTGGCGTATTCGTAGTCTTCTATTCAGAGAATATCGCTATGACGCCAGCGGGTGGGTACGTTAATGTGCCCACCCGCTGGCGTCATAGCGATAAAAAAACCACCGGCGCGAATCAAGTTCGCGCCGGTGGTGATTGTTTTTCGAATTGTTCACGGACCAGCAACTCGCCTGCTGCGAGTCGCCGTCAGTGGGTCACCACCCAAAGCCACCGTGGCAATGCCCAGGGTACTGCGGGAATTGTGGGTACTGAGGATAGCAAGGCTGCGGATAAGGCTGGGGGTATGGCATCGGGTAGCTCGGGCCGCAATGCCGAGGGAACGGAGGATAGCCACCGCCGCCATGGCCATGGCCATAGCCAGCCGAAGCGGTCGAGCTAAAACAGAACGCAATAGCAACAGCCGCAGCCGCGACAAACAAGAATGCACGTTTCATGGGGAAAATCCTTTTCAGAAAAATGGAGAGAGTTCGAATCGGGGTCAGGTCACTCGACTTGCCCTGTCTGTCAACCACAGCGGAAGCCGCGGCCGTTTTTACAAAGAAATCTGAAAGATTTTGCAAAAAATGCAAAATACATCGCGGCATCAAGAGAATGAGTGAACCGTCATGGGCAATCCGTCTCGATCCGTCGCGTTAGTTTTTGAAGTTCTGCTTTTCACATTCGCCCCCCGTCAATGACGGGTGGAGTCGTTCGTTTATCCCGGCAGCGTCTCTTATTAACGCAAGGCCCGGCATTCCTAATTGTCAGAGTGAAAGCTATCGCAACGTCTCTCTCCCCCGGTGATTGACCGGGGGCTAATGGGTTCACTCCAATCGGCTTCTCAGAGAGCACAATTTCTTTAGACGCCAGTGCGAGCGTTGAGCAAACAGATTTCACTCCTGCTTAGGCGTTAGCTTTTGCTGCATCAATGCTCACAGTACATGAATGTTTCGCCGCGCGCAATTAGAAGTAAAGCGACAAAACTCGTGCGTTGTTACAACCAATTTTCCGCGATTTTTCCGGCTTTTTTCGCGGCTTTTATTTCTATGAATGTTGAAACAATTTTTGTCCGCTAACGCTTATGAACTTCGCAATCAATTGCACGAAGACGAAGCCGCAACCGAGATCAAAACGATCCAACCAACCACGGCTTCGCTTCGATTCAATCCTCTCTCAACCCTCAGCTACCAAGGAGATCGTCCCATGTTCCGCAAGTCCTTTTTGTTGTCCGCAGCTACCGCTGCCGTCGTTGTTTTGAGCGTGTCCTTTGCTTTTGCTGTCCCCGTTGTCCTGCCGAATGGCAAAGTGATCGACATTCCGGTTGCGGGTGCTCCCGTCACCGGCGTGCAGATTCCCACCGGCGGAGTGTTACCGTTGCCCGCGACCCAGGTCATCACGCTCCCCAACGGCGCGGTGATCACCGTCCCGCAAGCCACGCCGGTGCCAGTGCTCACAACCCCGACGCAAGTCACGGGCATGAACGTCCAAACCGGCGGGCTGAATACCGCAGGGACGACGATCTTGAACACCGCGTTGCAGCCAGGCCGTTTGGAAAGCATGAACAACGGCACGCTGAAGCAAGTCAGCCGTCCGATTCTCGATGCGACGGGCAAGGTCATCGGGTTCGAACAAGGCGTCGAATGGATCAATAGCCTGACGGGCCAACGCCACTTCGAAGTGAACGCCTCGACGGCCAACGGTGCCAACGGTGTCAACACGCAGAAGATCCAAGGGTTCATGAAATCCAAGGAGTAAGTGCTGCCAGATGAATGGATTCCCAAAACAAGATCGCCCTCGATCCGCAAGGATCGAGGGCGTTTTTCGTTGCACGACGGTCTCCGGTTGAATTCGCGTGTCCAAGTTCGCGGAACGTGCGGATCCGGAGCCTCCTATGGGCAATTGTTGCTAGCGATTCCCTTGGAACGACAAATTGCCTATCTTTTTCAGCCTGTTTGACCCAATTGGAATAAATTGACAAAAATCGGTTTTGACTGACTCCATTGACTCCAAGAAGCCTGTTTCTTAAGTTTTCGTAAGCTGCGGCTGTCCGATGAAATATCTATATCGTCCTAAATGACCGAATTGGCTGAGTTCGAACGCAGTGCCATGCTTGCGCAATTTATCAAATCGTTGCTCGACGGTCTCGAGGTCAATCAACCTCGTGCTCGTTTGGATCATTTGTTGCGCGAGATCGAAATCAACATCCCTGGCCGCTGGGACGAAGTTTGGTTTCAGCGCTGGCAGCAGCTTGCTCCGGAATTGGGTTTGCGTTCCATCGTGGCGGCAGGACCGCTCGACGATTTGCTGACGGGGCTGCGTCCGGGGACCGTTTTGTTGTTGCCCGACGCGGCCGATCCGAATTCGCCTGGAGTGCTGGTCACGGATTATCGCGGCAATAGCCTGGCGGTTCTGGAATCCCGCCACGGAGGCGAACCGCAATGGCAAGGGAGGAGTGCCTTTCTCGCGAACCTCGTTGCGGCAACCGCGGGCGAGCAAGCCAAGGGGTACTATCTTGAGCCGAGCCTGCCCTGCAATGAGCCGAGCGAATCGGCCACCGTGGCAGCGGAACATCATGGCCGCGACACGCATGAACATGACGAGCATCATGGAATCCCGCCGGGCCGGCGAATACTGAAAATCTTGCGCAGCGATCGCCGTGACATCGGCTTGATCATTTGCTACGCGCTCGGCATCAGTGTGCTGCTGTTGGCGACGCCGATCATGATCGAAGCGTTGGTCACCTCGGTGGCGTATGGTTCGGTGTTGCAACCGCTGGTAGTGTTGTCGATCGTCTTGTTGGGCTGCTTGCTGTTTGCATCGCTGCAGCGCGGGTTGCAAACCTTTTTTGTCGAAATCTTGCAGCGGCGGATTTTTGTCCGCGTCACCGCCGATTTAGCGCAGCGCTTGCCTCGCGTGAGAATCTCGGAATACGATCACAACCACGGACCCGAGTTGGTCAATCGCTTCTTCGATGTGCTGACGCTGCAAAAGGTTTGCGCGGCGCTGCTCATGGACGGCGTGATGGTCGTGTTGCAGATCGTGATCGGCATGCTCGTCGTGGCGTTTTATCACCCGATTTTGTTTGTGCTGGATTTGGTGCTGTTAGGCTGCATTGCGTTTATCATTTTTGGCTTGGGGCGAGGCGCGGTCAAGGCGACGATCCAAGAGTCCATCGCCAAGTACCGAGTCGCCGAATGGCTGCAAGAATTGGCTCGGCATCCGATCACGTTCAAGATGGGGGGCGGAGCGGCTTTTGCCTTGCACCGCGTCGAGGAACTACTGGCGGATTATCTGCGGCAGCGTTCCGCGGCGTTCCGCATTCTCTTTCGCCAGATCGCGGCCTCGCTCTTGCTCCAGGCCATTGCCGGCACCGCGTTGCTTGGCGTCGGCGGTTGGCTCGTGATCCAGGGAGCGCTGACCCTCGGCCAATTGGTCGCGGCCGAGTTGATTCTCTCGGCCGTGGTCGCTTCGTTTGTCAAATTTGGCAAGCACCTGGAAAACTTCTATGACCTGTTGGCCGCCACGGACAAACTCGGGCACTTGCTGGATTTGAAGCTAGAGCAACCCGGGCTGGAACTCCATCCGCCGCCGCGCCAGCCGGCGAGACTGCGGCTGGAGCATGTCTCCTTTGGCTACCATTCAGCCGCCGATTTGTTCGAAAATCTAAGTCTCGAGATTCTGCCCGGCGAATGCGTGGCAATCGACGCCATTGACCAGACAGGCACGACGACGCTGACCGAACTGCTGTACGGGCTGCGTGAACCATCGGGCGGGCGGATCCTGCTCGATGAGACCGATTACCGGGAATTGCGGCGCGAATCGCTGCGCGAACAAGTCGCGATCGTCAGCCGTAACGAAATCTTCGACGGCACCATCGCCGACAATCTGCGTATGGGCCGCGAATCGATCCGCGATAGCGATTTGCGGCGCGTGCTGGCTCAAGTCGGGTTGCTCCACGACATCAACCACTTCGAAGCCGGCTGGAATACGGCTTTGACCACGGGCGGCGCGCCGCTCTCGACGCGCCAGGTATTGCGGCTGATGCTCGCCCGGGCGATCTTGGGCAAGCCGCGGTTGCTGGTGCTGGACGAGACACTCGATGCGTTTGCGCGCGAATCGTTGCTGCAGCTCAAGGAAGTTTTGTTCGAGCCGCTGGCGCCGTGGACACTGGTGTTGATCACCAAGCAGCCGGATATTCAACGTTGGTGCCAGCGTGTGATCGCGCTGAATCGGTCCGCGGTGTCCTCGGAGCCGCATGCCGTGGGCGATCAGCAGCAAGAAAGGAGCGATCAACATGGTTAAACCGATAGTAGAAGATCCTGGCATGATCGCGATTCGCTTGACCGGCACGCCGCGCTGGCTACGGCGGATCGGGCGGGCGTTGCTGTATTTTCTGTTGGCGTTGCCGTTTTTGCTGTTGCTGATTCCGTGGCAACAGAGTGTTTCCGCGCCGGGACGTGTCCTCGCGCGCGATCCGATGAAACGTCCCCAGATCATTCAAGCACCGATCTACGGCCGGATCATCGAATCGAATGTCTATGAAAACAAAAGTGTCAAAGCCGGTGAGATGCTATTGCGGCTGGTGGATAATGATCCGAATTACGGCGAACGTTTGCAAGAGGAACTGGAAGCCAAGAAGGGGAAACTCGTCGCAGCTCAGCAAAAAGAAAAATTCGCTGTGATGAACATCCGGATTCTCGAAGAGGCGCTGGAACAAACAACCTCGTCCTATCGGGCGCTCGTGAAAGCGGCTAACAACAAATTCACCGGCAAAGTCGCCGAACGCGACGCCGCCATCGCCGGCGAAAAACAATCCAAGCTGAATCTCGCCCGCCAAGCCGAACTTTATCGCGATGGCATCGTGTCGAAACTCGATTTCGAGCGCGAAGAGCGCAAATATCAGGAAGACGCCAACAAACTCCGCAAAGCCGAAGCCGAAATCCTCGAAGCGCAAAACGAACTTCTCTCCAAGGAAGCCGAACTCGAAAAAGCGCTCCGCGAATCTCAGGCCAAAATCAACGTCGCCAAAGGCTATGTTCAAGAAGCCGCCGGCGATGTCGCTTTGGCCGAAGTCGAAATGGCCAACCAGCGAGTCAAAATCGCCCGCGTCGGCGCGCAGGAAATCACCGCCCCCGCCGATGGCCGCATCGTCTGCGTGCTCGCCAATCAAGGGGCCGAAATGCTCAAAGAAGGAACGCCGCTGCTCGAATTTGTCCCCGACACCGACGATTTTGCCGTCGAACTCTTTGTCGATGGCAACGATGTTCCGCTGATCCAAGCCGCGGACCATCAAGCGGCCGCCGGCGACAACGTCCGGTTGCAATTCGAGGGCTGGCCCGCCGTGCAATTTGTCGGCTGGCCGAGTGTCGCCGTGGGAACCTTTGGCGGCAAAGTCGCGCTCGTCGATGCGATGCCGGGCAAGTCGGGCAAGTTTCGCATCCTCGTGGTTCCCGATCCCGATGACCAGCCCTGGCCGTCGGCCCGTTATCTGCGTCAGGGGAACCAAGCCAATGGCTGGGTTCTGCTGCGCACGGTTCCGTTGGGGCAAGAACTCTGGCGTCGGTTGAATGGGTTCCCGCCGGTCGTTTCCTACGAAGATCCCGAGAAGAAGTCCGAGGCCAAGGATTCGGCCGGCTCGGGCGACAAGAAGTAATGTGGCTTGCAAGTTTCCGTAACCAGGTCGAGCGATATGGATGTTGCTAACCTAATCAGACTGTGGGGCGCACAGCGTCGTGCGGCCGCGTGGCCAGGCGCGAGCGTTGCTGTCGTTGCGCTATTAATTTGCTGCGCGTGTCAGCTCGGCACATTGGCCCAGCAACCCTTGGTCCGTGAACCCTCGCCACCGCAGCCAATAGTTCGGGAACTTCCGCCGCTCGCTGCGCCGAACACAACGCAATTGCCGCCCCAACAACCACAACTGCAACAACCTCAACTGCAACTGCCGCAACCGCAGCCAGAACAATTGCCCCCGCCTTTGCCGCCGACTCCAGCGGCCGTTCAGCCGCAACTGCTCCTCGGCGATGTCTTGCGCTCCGTTGACGAGTTCTATCCGCTCCTGGCGGCTGTGGCGCAAGAGCGCGGCATCGCCGCGGGCGAGTTGCTCGCCGCCGAAGGGGCGTTCGATCTGCGCATGAATGCGGCCAGCATTTCTCAGCCCATGGGCTTCTACAAAAACTATCGCAACGGCGTTGGTTTCGAGCAGCCCACCTGGCAAGGGGGCAAAGTCACCGCCGGGTATCGGATCGGCGATGATGACTTTCCCGTTTGGTACGGGGAACGCGAGACGAACGAGGGGGGCGAATTTGCCATCGGCGCGCGCCAGCCCTTCTGGAAAGACCGCGCCATCGACAAACGCCGCGCGGAAATCCTCAAAGCCCAAATCAAAACCCGTATCGCCGAACCGAAAATCCTCAAAGCGCACATCAACTTCGCCCAGCAAGCCAGCTACGCTTATTGGACCTGGGTCGCGATGGTCAAAAGCGAAGACCTGTTTGCCGATTATCTGCGTGTCGCACTCGACCGTGATGCTTTTATCGCCAAATCGATCGCCGCTGGAAATTTGGCAGCCGTCGAGCGCGTGGATAACCGCCGGGTCATCGCCTCGCGCGAGGCAGCGCTCGTCGGCGCACGCCGCAAAACACAAAAAGCCCAAATCGAACTCTCGCTCTTCTTCCGCGACGCGGCCACCTTCCAACCCGTGTTGGTTGACCGCAGTTGGGTTCCGCGCCAGTTTCCCGAACCGGAACGCCCGCAGTTGCAGCTCATCGAGATGGATATCGCCCGCGCGCTGGCCGCCAGTCCCGAAATCTATCGGCTCCGGCTCGAGCAGCAAAAAGTCGGCGTTGAGATCGACTATTCCCGAAATCAATTGTTGCCCGAGTTGGACGGCGGGCTGTATGCGTCCAAAGATGTCGGCGCGCAAACGAGTTCCAAGGGCGACAAGACGCCGCTGGAACTGGAAGCCGGTTTGTACTTCGAAGTGCCGCTCCAACGCCGCACCGCCAATGGCATGGTCCGCGCCGCCGAGTCCGAGCAAGCGCGTTGGCGGGCCGAGGAACGCTACGCGGCCGATTTCGTCTCGGCCAAGGTGCGCGACGCCGCGCAAGCCCTCGACGCGATGTACCGGCGGATCGACTTGGCGAAAGAAGCCGTGACGCTGGCCCATCAAATGGAGCAGGTCGAGCGCCGCCGCTTCGCCGCCGGCCAAAGCAATATGCTGTTTGTGAACCTCCGCGAAGTGACAAGCAACGACGCGGAACTTGGCCTGATTGGCGCTTATGCCGATTTTTTCTTCGCCCTGGCCGACTACCGCGCGGCCCTCTCGATCAACACGCCGTTGATTCAGCCGTAAATGGGTCAATGCCGGGCGACTATAAGTATACGCTCTACTTTTAGACGGAATTCCTCGGGAGATGTGCATTGCTCTGCCCGCACTTTCCCCCTTTACGCCCCCCCGGAGTTTGTCGATAATAACGGTTTCCGCAGGCGGGCAAGCCTTGCTGGCGGACCGGGTTACGGACGAATTTCTCTGCTTTAACAGCTAGTTGGAGTTCGTCCGCTACCGGTGCGCGCCGTGAGTACGTTGCAACGAATTTTAGAATGCCTTTTCCCCACTGACGGGACCGAACTTATGGCACGTGGCGAACTCGAACACGAAACACTTCCGGCGGACGTCAACGGCCATGCCGACGCTAAGGCCGAAATGAATGATGTCAGTGCCGAAGACTTTCCCGGCAGCGAAACCGAAGCCGCCGAACAAGAGATCGCCGCCGAAGGTGACGCTGAAGGCGAAGAAAACCCCGCGCAGGACGGCGACCTGCCCGAACCGGTCTCCGTCGACGAGAACCCGATCGAGACCGAAGAATGGCTCGATTCGCTGAAGTACGTCCTCGAAAAGGCCGGCCCCGACCGCGTCCAGTGGCTGCTGAAAAAACTCGGCGACGAAGCGCATCGAATGGGTGTCGATATCGCCTTCGACCCCACGACGCCGTACATCAACACGATCACGACCGATGAGCAACCGATCTTCCCGGGCAACCGCGAAATCGAACGCCGCATCAAGAGCATCATCCGCTGGAACGCCATGGCCATGGTCGTCCGCGCGAATCGCGAAGACGGTTCCGTCGGCGGGCACATCAGCACCTTTGCCAGCTCTGCCACCTTGTACGAAGTCGCGCAGAACCACTTCTTCCGCGGCCGCGGCGAAGATGGCTTCAGCGGGGATCAGATCTATTTCCAAGGTCACGCCAGCCCCGGCATGTACAGCCGTGCCTTTCTCGAAGGCCGCCTGACCGAACAGCACCTGCTAAACTTCCGCCGCGAGCTTCGCCCGCATCAAGGTCTCTCATCGTACCCGCATCCTTGGCTCATGCCCGAGTTCTGGGAATACCCCACGGTGTCGATGGGCCTCGGGCCGATCATGGCGATCTACCAAGCGCGCTTCAACAAGTACCTGGCCGATCGCGGGATCAAGGACACGAGCCAGCAACGCGTCTGGTGCTTCATCGGCGACGGCGAGTGCGACGAACCCGAAACGCTCGGCGCGATCACGCTCGCTTCGCGTGAAAAACTCGACAACCTGGTCTTCGTGATCAACTGCAACTTGCAACGCCTCGACGGTCCGGTGCGCGGCAATGGCAAGGTCATCCAAGAACTCGAAGGCGCCTTCCGCGGCGCCAACTGGAACGTCATCAAGGTCGTCTGGGGCGATCAATGGGATCAGCTTCTGGCCCGCGATGAAACCGGCTTGCTCGTCAAACGGATGGGCGAAGTCGTCGACGGCGAATATCAAAAGTACGTCGTCGAAGGGGGCGAATACATCCGCGAACGCTTCTTCGGCAAGTACCCCGAATTGGCCGAGATGGTCAGCCATCTGAGCGACGAGAAACTCAAAAAACTGAACCGCGGCGGCCACGATCCCGAAAAGGTTTACGCTGCGTACCTCGCCGCCACACAAACCAAGGGCAAGCCGACCTGCATCCTCGCCAAGACCATCAAGGGTTACGGCCTCGGCGAAAGCGGCGAGGGTCGGAACATGACCCACAACAAGAAGAAGTACAACGAGCAAGAGCTGAAAGAATTCCGCACGCGCTTCAACATTCCGATCAGCGATGCGGACGTCGACAAGACGCCGTTCTACAAGCCGGACGAAAACTCGGCCGAGATGAAGTACCTGCGCGAGCGCCGCAAAGCGCTCGGCGGGCCAACGCCCTCGCGCCCGGCCAAGGACAAACTGCCGCTTCTCAAGACACCGAAGCTCGACGACTATCGCACCTTCATCGAGAAGTTCGCCAACTCGACCAACGCGACGACGTTTGGCGCGGTGCGCCTGATGCGCGAACTGCTCAAGGACAAAGAAGTCGGCAAGTTCGTCGTCCCGATTGTGCCCGACGAGTCACGCACGTTTGGCATGGATTCGCTCTTCCGCGAAGTCGGCATCTACGCCCACATGGGTCAGCTGTACGAACCGGTCGATAGCGATCAGATCGCGTACTACCGCGAAGCCAAGGACGGACAAATCCTCGAAGAAGGGATCACCGAAGCCGGCTCGATCGCCAGCTTCATCGCCGCCGGCACCGCGTACAGCGCGCACGGCGTTCCGATGATTCCGATGTACATCTACTACAGCATGTTCGGCTTCCAGCGCATCGGGGACCAGATCTGGTGCGCTCTCGACGCGCGTGCCCGCGGGTTCTTGATCGGCGGCACCGCCGGTCGGACAACGCTCGCCGGCGAAGGCCTCCAACACCAAGACGGCAACAGCCACTTGTTCGCGGTCGCCTATCCGAACGTGCGCAGCTACGACCCGGCCTTCATCTACGAGTACACCGTGATCGTGCTTGACGGCATGCACAAGATGTACGAGCTCGGCGAAGACGCGATCTACTACCTGACCGTGGGCAACGAAGAGTACCTGCAACAGCCAATGCCCGCAGGCTGCGAAGAAGGCATCATCCGCGGCATCTACAAGCTGAAGAGCCAAAAGGCCGAAGGCAAGAAAGACCTGAAGGCTCAACTCTTTGGCAGCGGCGCGATCCTCAACGAAGTCCTCCGTGCCCAGACGATCCTGGCCGAGAAATACGGCGTCAGCACCGATGTCTGGAGCGTGACGAGCTACAAGGAACTCCGCCGCGATGCGCACGAGTGCCGCCGCTGGAACATGCTCCACCCGGATCAAACGCCGAAGAAGTCGTACTACGAAACGCAGATCGCCGGCCACGAAGGCGTCTTCATTGCCGCCGCCGACAACGTCCGTGCCGTCACCGAACAGCTCGATCCGTGGACCCCGGGCGGACTGTTCGCCCTCGGCACCGACGGGTTCGGCCGCAGCGAAGCCCGCGGCCCGCTGCGTCGGCACTTCGAAGTCGACGCCGAAGCGATCACCGTCGCAACGTTGTACCGCCTGGCCCAAGAAGGCAAGTTCGACGCCAGCGCGGTCGCGAAAGCAATCACCGACCTCGGCATCAACCCCGAAAAAGCCGATCCGTTTGCGGTCTAAGATATTTACAACAACCGTTTAGCGGCGACTCGAAGAGGAGCGCTGACGACCCACGAGAACGGTCGCCTTCGGCTCGCGGCTAACCGATCATCAATCGCATTTCATTCTAACTCCTGACTTCTAGCTCCTAGATTCTTCCCCGAAACATGCAATTCAAGCTCCCCAACCTCGGCGAAAATATTGACTCGGGCGACATCCTCAAGGTCCTCGTCAAAGAGGGCGACACCGTCGCCGCGAATGCGGGCCTCTTCGAAGTCGAAACGGGCAAGGCCGTGATCGAAGTTCCCATGCCGGCCGCCGGCACGATCACCAAGATCCTGGTCAAAGAAGGCCAGTCCGTGAACATCGGTGCGCCGATCATCGAGTACGAAGCCGCTGCCGGCGGAGCTGCCAAACCCGCGGCGAAACCGGCCGCTGCCGCCGCCAAGCCTGCCGCCGCTCCTGCGAAGCCCGC
>JBGSSS010000175.1:0-20350 GCA_041736895.1 Pirellulales bacterium | reverse complement strand
GCCACCGCGAGCGCTAACCGCTCGGCGAGTTCCGCGTAGCGCGCGTGAAACGCCAAACATGTCCGCACCGCGCCGGTGAAGTCCTCGATATACTCCGCCTGTGCCGATTCGCGCCGCACGGCATCAGCCGCCTTGCGTTTGGCAAACTGTTCGGTGCCGCGTTCCGCGACGAGTTCCGTTCGCAGGCGTTCGATCGTCGCGGCGGGTGCCCAGAGGCCGCGCGAAAAGAGTCGGCGGCCTTTTTTTTCTTGGACGACCCAATGCTCGCCCGCGGCTTTGACGCGCCGCGTCAGCGCCGCATCGCCCGGGGCAAGCAAGATCCAACCCGACGGCACGGGCAGAACTTGGCCCGCGGCGGAGCGAACAGAGTTGGGAGTGGGGCCCGGGGAGACGATCATGGGGCGCGGAAGATCAGAAAGGGGGCTGAGCGAGCAGCGCGGTTAGAGGATGACACGCAAGATTGAATTCAAGCTGTATCATTGACTTGAATTGAAGCTATTGCCTACCATGCGCTGCATACATCTCAGGCGTTGGAGCATTGCCGATAAAATAGTGACTCATCCCGTTTGTATCATCAAGTGCATTTAAAACGTGCCGTACCAGTAAACGTTCGAGTGCAAATTTATACTGCGGCTTGAATCGATATTCAGGGTGTTCAGATGGAACAATTGCCGACATGATTTCTGTTCCAGAGACAGTCAGCGCTCCTGCTGCGAGCCGCTGCTGAACATAAGTGACAATACTCGTTTCGATTGCGTTCATATAATTGCTAAACAGCAAGCCGGTGGGTAGTCGCGCGAATAGACGCTTACTCAATCACCGGCAGATTGTATTTCTCGAATTCGTCCGGCGTCGGCGGCGCGGTCAGAACCCAGGGGCCGTTTTCGGTCATCGCGACGGTGTGCTCGAAGTGCGCGCTGTAGCGGCCGTCTTGCGTGACTTGGGTCCAATGGTCAGACAGACCCTTGACCTTTTTGCTCCCCATGTTGACCATCGGCTCGATGGCGATGACCAGGCCCGGCTCCAGGCGGAAATCGTGCTCGCGGCGGAACTGGGTGTTGACGAAGTTCGGAACCTGGGGGTCTTCGTGCATCTCGCGGCCGACGCCGTGGCCGACGAAGTTCTCGACAACGCTCATGCCCGACGAGCGAACGAAGATCGCCATCTCGTCGGCGACCTGGCTCCACATCGTGCGCTCGGCCATCAGGTCGATCGCCAGATTCAAGCAGCCGAGGGTCACATCGAGCAGGCGCTGGACCTCGGGCCGGACCTTGCCGACGGCGTGCGTCAGGGCGGAGTCCGCACACCAGCCGTTCAGCCGGCAGCCGGTGTCGATGCTGGCGATGTCGCCCTCTTTGAGCGGAACCTTTTTCGGGATGCCGTGGACAACTTCATCGTTGACCGACATGCAGCAGACGGCGGGGAACGGTGTTTTGCCGGGAACCCCTTTGAACAGCGGAATCGCGCCGAAGCCGGCGAAGTATTTCTCGACCGCGTTGTCGATTTCGAGCGTCGTGACGCCCGGCTTGACCATCCGCGTGATCAGTTGATGAGCGCCCCAGTTAACGATCCCCGCGCGGCGCATCAGAGCCAGTTCGCGCGGCGACTTGAGGCTCGGCAGCGATTTCGCTTTGGGGGTCTTGGGACTACGCATAATATTGGGCAACATCGTCGATCCTCGGCTTCGATTCCTTAATACTGCATTATCGCAAGGAAGCCGCTTCCGTGTCGAACATTTTTTTCAAATTTGAATTATCCACGTTTGGCACGCCCTGAACGAAGTGAAGGGAGTGGCGTGTTGGCAATAACCACACCCTATTTGACATCAAGTCCGGCTGGCTTTGCGGCTGGCGCTGGTGCGGGCGAATTCCTGGAGGGCGGCGCGGATGCGGTCGAAGACTTCGTCCGGCGACCCCATCCCGTTGATGACCGCTAGCAACCCGCGCTCGCGGTAGTAGTCCAAGAGCGGCTCGGTCCGTTCGCGGTAATTGACAAACCGCTGGCGAATCACGTTGGGGTCGTCATCAACCCGGTTCCGGCTGGCGAGCCGTTGGATGAGGACTTCCTCGTTGACGCGCAGTTCGAGCACACCGTCGAGCGGAATGCCGCGCCCGATCAGGTACGCATCGAGCGCTTCGGCTTGGCCGGTCGTGCGCGGAAAGCCATCGAGCAAGCAGCCAACAGAACAGTCCGGCTGATCAAGCCGCTGGCCGACCAGATCGATAATGATCGGGTCAGGCACCAAGTTCCCGGCGTTCATGTAGCGCTCGGCGGCGAAGCCCTCAGCGGTGCCGCGGGCGATCGCGTCGCGGAGAATTTCGCCGGTCGAGATGTGCGGGACGCTCAGGTAACGCAGCAAGCGCTGGGACTGCGTCCCTTTTCCCGCTCCCGGTGGACCGATGAAAACCACCCGCATAGCACTCGATGCCTACATTCTTTCCAAAAAAGGGGCGGAACCTGGAAACAGACGGTGCAATGATGGGGATCAGGGATTCAGGGGATAAGGGACAAAGGGGGAATATCCCTTGCTCCCGTAGCCTCATGAACCCTTAGCCCCTTCTGCTCCGAACCTATTGCAACAAGCCTTTGTAATTGCGCATCACCAAGTAGCTATCGATCTTCTGCACCAGATCGAACGCCACGCTGACCGCGATCAGCAAACTCGTGCCGCCGTAAAACGCCGCCAGGTTCGCGTTGTTGGAACCCATCGGAAAATTCGCGCTGACCAACGTCGGTAAGATCGCCACGATCGACAGGAAAAACGCCCCGACGAACGTGATCCGGACCATTACCTTTTCCAAGTAATGCGCCGTCGGCGTCCCCGGGCGATGACCTGGGATGAACGCCCCCATGTTCTTCAAGTTCTCGGAGATTTCCTTGGGATTGAAGCTGATCGCCGTCCAGAAGTAGCAGAAGAAGAAAATCATCGCGACCAGGATCAAGTTGTAAATCAACCCGGCATGGTTGTTGAAAATATCCTTGAGCGTTCCGACGAACTCCCCCGTGAAGAACTGGGCCATGTAGCTGAAAATCATCGTGGGGAACAGCAGCAAGCTGCTGGCGAAGATGATTGGCATGACGCCCGATTGGTTGACCTTGAGCGGCAGATAATCCTTGGTGCCGCCATAGACGCGGTTGCCGCGAACATGCTTGGCGCTGAGGGTCGGGATGCGGCGCTGGCCGAGCGTCATCAGCACGACACCGATGACCACGAGCACAAAGAAGAGGATCATCAAGATGGCGACCTCAATGCCGTATTTGCTCTGTCCATCGCCGCCCAACTCCATCGTGAATTGATCCGAAGCGCCGATGATCGCGCCCGGCAAGTTGGACAAGATGTTGGCCATGATCAGCAAACTGATGCCGTTGCCGATGCCATACTCGTCGATTTGCTCGCCGAGCCACATCAGGAACACGCTCCCCGCCGTCATGATCAAGACCGAAATCATATGCCAACTGAAGTACAGTTGCAGTCTTTGCCCGCTGGGGGTGTTGGCTGCAACGTATTCGCCGAATTGCGAATTGATCGATTCGCCGGCGCCGGCGCCGCTCACCTGGCTGACATAGATCCAGCTTTGGATGAAGCAGAGCAAGACCGTCAAAAGCCGGGTGTACTGATTGATCTTTTTGCGGCCGGCGTCGCCTTCTTTTTGCAACGCTTCGATCGGCTTCCAGAACGTGCCGAGCAACTGCAAGATAATCGACGCCGAAATGTACGGCATAATCCCGAGGCCAAAGATCGTGCCGTTTTGCAGCGAGCTGGCGCTGAACGTCGCGACGGTCTTGAGCAACCCGCCCGCGGCATTGTTGTCCATGAAGCTCTTGAGCTGGACCTGGTCAAAGATCGGCAGCGGTACTTGCCAGCCAATCCGATAGACGGCCAGCAGGACGAGCGTCAGATAAATCTTGCGCCGCAGTTCGGGAATCGTGAAAACTACCCGCAGTTTTTCCCACATGGCAGTGGCCGCTTGCGCGGCGGGATTGGGGGTTAGGGATTCGGGGCTGGGGAGTTCGGTTCCCGCGCCCTCGGCTGCTTCGCCCGATCCGTCGGGCAAGTGATCGATTCAGTAATTGGCCCAATAGTAGTCCGCCGCGTAAGCAAAGGAGTGCAACAATACGCTCACTCCCTTGCTTACGCGTCGGGCTGCCAAAAGACATCGGCCACAGCTAATGCCGTGGCCGTAGGTCAGGCTGGCTTCTCGCGTCGCCCGTTTTCTCGCTGGCCCGGAAACAGGCCAGCAAAAAGGTGCGGTGCGAAAGGTCAGCTTACTTCTTTTTCTGTCCCTTGACTACGGGCGCGGGGCCCGGAATCACGGTGACGGTTCCGCCGGCCTTTTCGATTTTTTCCTTGGCCGCGGCGCTAAAGCGGTGGGCCGAAACCTTGAGCTTCTTGGTCACGTCGCCGACGCTGAGGATCTTGACCTCGTCGTAAACGCCGTTGGCCAAACCCTTTTCCTTCAGGCTAGCAGGCGTCACTTCGTCGCCCGCATTGAACACCTTGTCGATGCTGCGCAGGTTGATCGTGAAGACCGAGCGATTGTGGGCATTGTGGAAGCCGCGCTTCGGAATCCGGCGGACCAGGGGCGTGCCGCCGGTTTCGAAGACGATCGCTTGCGTCCAGCCGGACAATTGGCCCTGGCCCTTGTGACCGCGGCCGCTCGTCTTGCCATGGCCCGAACCCGGACCGCGGCCGATGCGCTTGCGCTTCTTGTACTTCTTGATGCCTTGATTGACGTCGTGGATGTTCATAGCTGGACCTGACTGATGTAGCTGAACTAGTGAGAGTTCAGTGTGTTGAATCTGCTGTTTTGTTTTGTCGCTGAAGTCGTGAGACTTCAGGGATCTGAACTCTTACGAGTTCAGCTACAGGTGAAGTCTTACAACGTCACGCCGCGGAGGCGTTCGATCTCGGCCTTGGTGCGGAGTTGGCTAAGGGCGTCCATCGTTGCCTTGACGACGTTCACCGGATTCGTTGACCCGTAGCACTTGCTGAGGACGTCGGTGATACCGACCGCTTCGCACACGGCACGGACCGCAGCGCCGGCAATGATGCCGGTACCAGGCGAAGCCGGCAGCAAGACAACGCTCGACGTGCCAAAGTTGCCCTGCACACGATGCGGGATCGTGTTGTCGGCACGCGGCACCGGCTTCATGCTGCGGCTGGCGTCCTTGGTCGCCTTTTCGACGCTCGGCGGGACTTCGTTGGCCTTGCCGTAGCCCCAGCCGACCTTGCCCTTGCCGTCACCGACGACAACGCAAGCGGCAAACGAAAAGCGGCGGCCGCCTTTGACCACGGTCGCACAACGGCGAATCGCGATCACCTTGTCAACTAAGCCGGAATTGTTTTGTGAGTCTCGGGACACAGGTTGCTCTCTGAATGAAGTCGTTGCTGATCGACGTCTTATGTAATGCCCGCCGATGACATCGGCGGCTTTGTTGTTGTCTTAAAACTCGAGCCCGGCAGCGCGGGCTGCGGTGGCCAGGGCCGACACGCGGCCGTGGTACTTGAATTCGCGGCGGTCGAAGCAAACTTGCTTCACGCCGGCGGCGATCGCCTTTTCGGCAATGGCCTTGCCCACCGCTTCGGCAGCCTTGACGTTGCCGCCGTAGCTGTCCTTCAGGTTGCCGTCACGAGTGCTGACGCTGACCAGCGTCTTGCTTTCGACATCGTCGATAACTTGAGCGTACATGTGCTTCAAGCTGCGGTAGATGCAGAGCCGCGGACGGCTCGCGTTGCCGCGAACCTTGTTGCCGACGCGATGACGGCGGCGGAGGCGTTGTTGCAACTTACGGGAATTATGGTCCATGGCGATTCAGTCCGAAATTTGTACTACTTCAGTGTTTTGTGGTTTACTCGTCGAGGTACAAAGTACCGGGTACTGAGTACGGGGTGCTCTACTCTTACTTCGTCACAGCCTTGCCAGCCTTGCGGCGGACTTGTTCGCCATCATAGCGAACGCCCTTGCCTTTGTACGGCTCCGGCTTGCGGGCGGCACGAACTTCGGCGGCGAACTGGCCGACCATTTGCTTGTCGATCCCCTTGATGACAATGTGCGTTTGATCGGGGCAGGTGACCTTCAAACCGGCTGGAATCTCTTTGTGGATTTCGTTGGCGAACCCGACGCGGAGCTGCAGGATGTTCTTTTGGATCGCGGCGAGGTACCCGACGCCGACGATTTCGAGCTTCTTCTCGTAGCCCTTGGTGACCCCTTCGACCATGTTTTGGATCAAAGCGCGGGTCAGGCCGTGGATCGAGCGGCTCAGACGATCGTCATTCTCACGGGTGACCACGACCGACTTGCCCCCTTCGCCCATAGCCAGTTTGGCCAAGGGGTGAAAGTTGCTTTCGAGCTTGCCCAGGGGGCCTTCGACGTTGACCTTGTTGCCACTGACAGCCACTTTGACGTTGGCCGGAATGGTGACAGGATGTTTGCCTACACGCGACATGGTTGAACCCTTAAAATCTCAGCTATGCTTAATGCCCGCCGATACCATCGGCGGCTTTGTTGTTTGTTTCATGCCCGCTGAAGTTCGCAACGGACAAACGCGTACTCGCGTCAGTTGTTTCGACTACCACAGTTCGCACAGGATCTCGCCGCCCAGCTTTTGGGTGCGGGCTTCGCGATCGCTGATCACGCCCTTGCTCGTGCTGAGGATGCTGATCCCCAGACCGTTCAAGATCGGCTTGAGCGAGTCGGAGCGGCTGTAGACGCGCTTGCCGGGCTTGCTCACGCGCTTGATATGGCGGATCAAGCGTTCCCCGTTGGGGCCGTACTTCAATTCCAGCCGAAGCTGGTTCACCGGTTGGTGTTCCACCTCGCTCCAATCCCAAATGAAGCCTTCGCGCTTGAGCACTTCGGCCAAGCCACGCTTCACATTGGACAGAGGCACCTCGACAACGGAGCGCTCGATGCGCACGGCATTGCGGATGCGGGTCAACATATCGGCGATCGGATCTGTCATCATAGTCAGTGATTTCCCTTACCAACACTTGGTCTCTTGCCAATGCGCTCTTTGCTTGCGTAGGTCAGGCTTCAGCCTGACGGGGTTGTTGTCAGGCTGAAGCCTGACCTACGAGCTTACCAGCTCGCCTTGCGAACACCAGGAATCAATCCTTGGTCGGCCATCTTGCGGAAACAGATACGACACAGGCCAAATTTACGGTACACCGCGCGCGGACGGCCGCAGTCCAAGCAACGGCGAACTTGCCGCGTCGAGAACTTAGGCTTCTGCTGCGATTTCACAATCTTCGAGGTACTTGCCATTTGAATCTCTCTTCGTAGCTGAAGTCGTGAGACTTCAGAGGAGTAACGCTAAATCTTGGTTTTGTTGCAGCTCAGTCTGAACTCTTACGAGTTCAGCTACAATTCGACTTACGCTCCAACGGCTTCTTTCTTCTTCTTCGGTTCTTCGACCCGGAACGGCAGGCCCATCGCCCGCAATAGTTCACGGCTCTCCTCATTGCTGCCGCCGCTGATGCAAATCGTGATGTTCATCCCTTGCGGGCGGGTGTACTTGTCCGGATTCAACTCCGGAAACACGAGTTGTTCGCTCAGGCCGAGGCTGTAGTTGCCCATGCCGTCGAAGGCCTTGGGATTCAAGCCGCGGAAGTCACGCACGCGAGGCAACGCCAAGTTGAACAACCGGTCGAGGAATTCGTACATCCGCGTTCCACGCAGCGTGACCTTGCAGCCAATCGGCAGGTTCTCGCGGAGCTTGAACCCCGCGACCGCCATGCGGCTCTTGGTGACCAGGGGCTTTTGACCCGAGATCTGCGTCATCGCGCCGACCGCTTCGTCCAGGTACTTCTTTTCCGTCGTTGCGGCGCCGACACCCATGTTGATGACGACCTTTTGAATCTTCGGGAGATTCATCGGGTTGGTGCGGCCGAGCTTCTTGGAAAGTTCGGGCAACACGGTGTTCTTATAGTGCTCGAACAAGCGCGGCGTTGGTGCAGGACCAGCATCGGCGGGTGCTTCGGCGGCTTTGGTTTTCTTGGCCATGATCGTTCAGGTGTTTCGGTCGTTTGCGTTTCGGTGTAGCCAAGGCCGTGAGACCTTGGATGATTTTGCGTTGTTCGTTGCTCTTCGGCTTCGGCAGTTGAAGTCTTACGACTTCAGCTACATGTTACTTACTTGGCGGCCTTGGCCGTTTTCTTCTTGCTGATCGCGCCGATTTCGGCGTCGCACTTCTTGCAGAAGCGGTACTTCACGCCGTCCTTGAGCCGCGTGCCGGTGCGGGCTGGCTTGTTGCAAGCTGGGCACAGCAACATGACGTTGGCGATTTGCACAGGCATTGCCTTGTGCAGACGGCCGCCGCGCGGATTTTGCCGCGACTTCTTCATGTGCTTGTAAACCATGTTGCAGCCTTCGACGAGAATCTTGTTCTTCTCGGCGAAGATCTTCAACACTTTGCCCTTCTTGAAATCCTTGAACGTGCCATCGGCCATCGCCACGCGAATCGTGCGGGCTTCGGACTGGCTGGATTTGGCCTCGGGCTTCTGTTCGTCCGCGCGCTGCGGCTTTTCCAGGCCCTTGAGGATCACGACGGTATCGTCAACTTTGATATTCATTATACCACCTCGCCAGCGAGGCTCACAATTTTCATGAAGCTCTTGTCACGCAGTTCCTTGGCTACCGCGCCAAAGATGCGGGTCCCGCGAGGGTTCTTGTCGTTGTCGATCAAGACCACCGCGTTGTTATCGAATCGAACGTAGCTGCCATCGGTGCGGCGCGTCGGCTGCTTGCAGCGGACGATCACGGCCTTGACGACGGCTTTCTTCTTGACGTCGCTGCCCGAGATCACCGACTTGACGCTGCAAATGATGATGTCGCCCAGCCCTGCCGTGCGCCGCTTGCTGCCGCCGAGCACCTTGAAGCATTGCACTTCTTTGGCACCCGTGTTGTCAGCCACGGTCAGTCGAGTTTGCATTTGAATCATGGTCGCACCGTTTCGCTAATCTGAGCTGTCGGACTTCGTGTCAATCTATACTTGGTGAATCAAACAACGCGGGTTCGCGTTGGTTATTGCTAAACCTTGCCCTTTTGCTTGGCTTCGTCGGAGTGCGCGCCGGCTTCGAGCTTCGCCGCCGCACGCATCGCGGCCAGGTCGACCGCCGTGCTCTTGGCAACGACGCGAACCAGCTCCCAACGCTTCAGCCGGCTCTTCGGCGGGCATTCGCGAATCTCGACCGTGTCGCCGATCTTGGATTCGTTGGTTTCGTCATGCACGTAGCAAATCGTCTTGCGATGCAAGATCTTGCCGTACTTGGCGTGTTGCACTTGACGTGGGATTTCAACGCGGCGAGTCTTCGCCGTCTTGTCACCGTGCACCACACCGACTGCCGTTCGCTTTGCCATAAGTCACTCAAAAAATCTGATTCGTCTTCTGTAGCCAAGGCCGTAAGACCTTGGAGTGCTTCATTTCACTCGTAGCCGAAGTCGTCAGACTTTGGCCGGTTCCGCCAAACTCTGACGAGTTCGGCTACATTGATTCCCAATCTCTCACGAGATTGGCTACGTTTCAAAATTACTTCGCCGCGGCCGTGCTGCGGGCACGCTCGTTGAGCAGGGTCTGGCAACGGGCGATCATGCGGCGGTTCTTTTTCAGTTCCGTCGGCACATCCAAGCGTTCGGTCGCCTTTTGCAGGCGCAGGCGAAACAACGTTTCGGCCGCGTCCTTCCAGGTCAACCGGAGTTGCTCGTCGCTCATTTGTCGCAGGTCGGCTACCGTTTCCATCGCTATGCTCACTCGTCAAAAGTCTGTTTCGTTTGTATCAAGCGGAACCGAACCAGTGAATGATCTGTCTGGCCCCCTCCCCCTTGCGGGGAGGGCTGGGGAGGGGGTTTTTCAACCACGGCCTCATCCAGCGATCACTTGCACTACTTTGATTCCTGCTGAACCACTTTCTCTGCATTCAATCTCTTACCTAACTCACCCCCTCCCTAATTCTCCCCACAAGGGGGAGGGGGACCAATCCAGGTTTGGGAGGGTTGTCATTGTTATACGGTTGGACGGCGCTTCAGGAACCGGACGCGGACGGGCATCTTGTGCGCCAAGCGTGCCAAGACGATCCGAGCGGCATCTTCGGTCACGCCGCCGACTTCGTACAGCACCGTACCCGGCTTCACCACCGCGGCCCAGTAATCCGGTTCCGCCTTGCCGGTACCCATCCGAGTTTCCAACGGCTTGGCCGTGATCGACTTGTGCGGGAAGATACGGACGTACAAACGCCCTTCTCCACGCAGGTACTGCGAGGCGGCCACACGGCCAGCTTCTATCGTTTGGGCACTGATCCAGCCACCCTGAGTCGTCTGCAAGGCAAAGTCGCCATGAACCACGCGATTACCGCGGGTGGCGCTACCTTTTATACGTCCTCTTTGGCTTTTTCTGTGCTTGACTCTCTTCGGCATTAAGGCCATTTGCTACCTCGTCGTAAGTACCTTGGTTGATCCACACTTGCACGCCGAGATTCCCCTGCGCGGTGGACGCTTCGGCAAACCCATAATCAATCTTCGCCCGCAAGGTCGAGAGCGGCACGGAGCCCTCGATCGACTTCTCGCGACGCGCCATTTCCGCTCCGCCCAACCGGCCGGCCAATTGGATCTTGATCCCCTTGGCTCCGTTTTCCATCGCGGTTTCGGTGGCCCGCTTCATGGTCCGGCGAAAGCTGGACCGCTTGGCGAGTTGTTCACAAATGTCTTCGGCCACGAGCTGCGCCTGAATTTCAGGGCGGCTCACTTCTTCGATCTTAATGTTGATCCGGCGGCCCAACAGGCCTTGGAGTTGTTCTTGCAACGCTTCGACGTCCGAACCCTTGCGGCCGATGATCACGCCCGGGCGAGCCGCGAACACGATCACCTTGACTTCGTCGCGGGTCCGTTCGATTTCGATCTTCGGGATGCCAGCGAACTTGAACTTGCCCTTGACGAACTTGCGGATCTTGCGGTCTTCGGTCAGGAGTTCCTTGAACTCTTGCTTACTGGCATACCAGCGGCTCTTCCAGCCTTCCATGATGCCGACGCGGAAACCGACAGGATTGACTTTTTGACCCATGATTCACACTCGCTAAGTTACATCAATGATTTTGTGCGACGCGAAATGCCCGCCGATACCATCGGCGGCTTTGTGTTTTGTTGTTACACGACTTCCAGGGAAACCGTGATGTGCGACATCCGCTTCTTGATCATGAACGCCATGCCGCGTGCCCGAGGACGGACGCGCTTGAACATCGGCCCGCCATCGACACGCAGGTCGGTCAGCACCAGGTTGTCCAAGTCGCGTTCGTTGCGGTTTTCGGCGTTGCCCAGGGCGCTCTTGATTGCCTTTTCAAGCATCCGCGCGCCGCGGTTGGGCATGTACTTGAGCAGGTCCAGAGCTTCGTCGGCGTACTTGCCGCGGACCACGTCCGCAATCGGACGGATCTTGCGGGCGCTCATCCGAGCGAACCGGTAAATCGCTGTGTATTTGTTGTCTGTTTCAGCCATGACAGGAATCCCAAAAACAAACGCGTAACGGAGACTGACTTCAACTTTGCTGGATAGCCCTTCCCGAGATCATCCGGGGACTTACGTCCCCGGCTCAGGGCGAGCAACTTACTTCTTGGCGTCTTGCTTCTTGCCGCTGTGGCCGCGGAAGGTGCGGGTCAGCGAAAATTCGCCGAGCTTGTGCCCGACCATTTCTTCGGAGACGTAAACCTTGATGTGCTGCTTGCCGTTGTGGACCATAAAGGTCTGGCCGACAAATTCCGGAATGATCGTGCAGGAACGCGACCAGGTCTTGATCGGATCCTTCTTGCCGGTCGAGTTCATCGCTTCGACCTTGGCATAGACCTTGGGATCGACGTACGGACCTTTTTTCAGCGAACGACCCATAACTTGCTCTGCTTAAAAATGCTGAATGGAAACTTGTAGCCAAGGACGTGAGTCCTTGGATTTCTGCGGACAGGGCTTTGCTCTTATGCATCCAATCTCTTACGACACTGGCTACATGACTATTCGGGAATCTTGATCTGGCCGTAACGGCGGCTGCGGCGGCGGCGAACGATCGAGCTGTTCGATGGTTTCCGGCGCTTCCGTGTTCCGCCCCCCTTGGCACTCTTGCCGGAAGGACTGACCGGATGGCGACCCCCCTTGGTGCGGCCTTCACCACCACCGTGCGGATGGTCGATCGGGTTCATCGCGGTGCCGCGAACGGTTGGGCGGATGCCCTTCCAACGATTGCGGCCGGCCTTGCCGATGACGACGTTCATGTGATCGCTATTGCCCATCGTGCCGATCGTGGCACGGCAGGAAGCCGGGATACGGCGAATTTCGCCGGACGGCAGGGTGACTTGCGCCCATTCGGCTTCGCGAGCCATGAGGGTCGCGGTCGAACCGGCCGAGCGGCAAAGCTTGCCGCCGACACCTGGCTGCAATTCGATATTGTGAATCGTCAAGCCGAGCGGAACGTTCCGCAGCGGCATCGAGTTGCCAACGTTTGGCGGAGCGTCCGGACCGCTCAGCACTTCGTCGCCAGCCTTCAACCCTTCGGGAGCCAGGATGTAGCGCTTCTCGCCGTCGGCGTAAAACAATAGGGCAATGCGTGCCGAGCGGTTCGGATCGTACTGAACCGAATCGACCTTGGCCGGAATGCCGTCTTTATTGCGTTTGAAATCGATCAACCGATAATGCCGAGCATGTCCGCCGCCGCGATGACGCGCGGTGATGACGCCCTGGTTATTCCGGCCGCCCTTCATCTTCTTGCGGACGGTGAGCGCGGACTCTACGGTGTAGCCCTTGGTCAGCTCGACAAAGTCGCTGACACTGGCGCCGCGGCGTCCTGGCGTTGTCGGATTGTATCGTCGAATTCCCATTGTATTTCCTCAAAAACTCCGCTGCGCGTCGTGGCTAAACGGTGATGAACTCGCAGTAAGTTTGACTAGAACAATTCAATCTTGTGATCGGGAGCCAGCTTCACAACCGCCTTCTTCCACGGAGCCGTGTGACCCATGCGGGCCCGGCTGCGACGCGGCTTGCCTTTGCGGTTTTGAATCGCAACGCTCAGCACCTTGACGTGAAACATTTCTTCGACCGAACGGCGGACGTCGAACTTGTTCGCTTGCATGTTCACCTGAAAGGCGTACAGGTTCAGCGATTCGGTTTGTTCCGTTCCCTTTTCGGTGATCAACGGCTTGATCAGTACTTGATGCGGAGGCAGCAAGCCCGATTCCAGCGTGGCGATCAGTTGTTCGTTATCCATCTCAGCACCCTCAAGTAGCTCGAAGCCATGCTTCGAGCGATTTCTATTTGCGGCTCGCTCGAAGCACGGCTTCGAGCTACAAATCATCTCAACTAGGCCGAGGCAGCAGCGACTTGCTGACGTGACTTCGGCGCCTTTTCGGCACTTTCCTTCAGGGCATCCAACGCCGCCTTGGTCAACAGCAGCCGCTTGGGCAGCAGGACCGAATACGCATTGAAATCCTTGACCGGCGCGATTTCGACTTTGTCGATATTGCGAGTGCTCTTGTAAACATTGACGTCCGCCGCGGCGACGCCGACCAGCAGCGAACCGCCGCCACAGTTGACCGCCTTGATCAAGGCAGCCATGTCCTTGGTTTTTGGGGCGTCGAACTTCAGGTCGTCGATCACCGTGACTTGGTTGTCGCGAATCTTGCTCGCGATCGCCATGCGGGTCGCCAGTTGCATTGCCTTGCGGGGCAACGCGTAGCGGAACTCGCGTGGGTCCTTGCGGAACGTGTGACCGCCGCCAACGCGAACCGGGCTGCGACGTCCGCCAGCGCGGGCGTTACCGGTTCCCTTTTGGCGATACATCTTCTTGCCGGTGCCGGCGACCTGGCCGCGCGACTTGGTCTTCATCGTGCCCTGGCGTTGATTCGCCTGGTACATGACAACGACATCGTGCAGCAATTGCCGATTGATGTGCGAGGAAAACACGGCAGGATCGATGTCGTAAGACCCGACCTTCTTGCCAGTGCGATCAAGGATTTCCAGTGATGCCATTTGCAGTCCTACCTTGCTCTAACTCAAACACATTCTTAAAAACACAAAACGCAATCCACAACAAACTAACGCTTGAGATTCGTCGGACGAATCACGACGTAACCGCCATTGGCGCCCGGGACCGAGCCCTTGACCAGCAGCAGATTGTTGTCGCCGTCAACTTTGACGAGCTTCAGATTGCGGGTGGTCACTTTTTCGTTACCGTAGTGACCCGACATCTTCTTGTTCTTGAACGTACGAGCGGGATGCGTATTCCCCGACGTACCGCCGATCCCGCGGTGATATTTCTTGACACCGTGCGTGGCGCGATTTCCCTTGAAACCCCAGCGCTTCATCGCACCCGTGAAACCGCGACCCTTGGTGCGGCTGGTGACATCGACGGCCTTGACTTCGCCGAAGAGAGCGACATCGAGCACTTGCCCAACCTTCACGTCGCCAGCAGGAACGCGAAATTCCTTGACGAGCTTCTTGGGTTCGCAGGCCGCCTTTGCCGGAGCTTCGACACCCGCCTTGGAACGGGACTTGGCTCGCTTGCTTTCGAGAACGGCCACATGGCCGCGTTCCGAACGACTGGCACGCTGGCGAGCCTTATCGAGATAGCCCACCTGCACCGCTTCGTACCCATCGCGTTCGACGGTGCGGAGCTGAAGCACGCTGCAAGGACCCGCCTGGATCACTGTGACCGGAATAGCATTTCCGGCTTCATCAAATATTTGTGTCATCCCGACCTTGCGGCCGAGCAATCCCAGTGCCATGGCGTTTTTTCCCTGCGCGTTGGTGGCCAACAAGAAGTGCGAGGACCAAAGGACCGCAAGGAAAGCTAACAGCCATCCCAGCAATCACTAAGTCAGCAAAGCAGGGCTCGAACGATGCCGAGCAGGCAGGCTTTACGAAGCCTCGTCTTTTCTGTCGCCGTCGTGTGTTTGGTTCACCCTTAAAGCGAAACAATTACTGACGCGAAACAATGGACGATTGTCTCAAACAGTCTCGACCCACAAGGTCGAAGACTCGTATTTCTATCACAGTCGGCATCCCTCTCACAAGGGGGTCAACTGAGATTTTTTGCCGTTGTAAATTCGCTTGCCGTTCTAATCGCTCCTCTGCGAGTCGCCGCTAAACGGCAAGCAATCAATTAAACCCTAAAGCACTGCCAGCAAACTAGTTACGACTGCTAGCCTTGATCTTGATATCGACGCCAGCCGGCAAACTGAGCTTGTTCAGGGCTTCAATTGTCTTGGCGGTCGCCTGCACAATGTCGATCAGACGCTTGTGCGTCCGGATTTCGAACTGCTGGCGAGCCTTTTTATCGATATGAGGGCTCGAAAGAACCGTGTACCGCTCGATCCGAGTCGGCAACGGGATTGGCCCATGAACTTCGGAATTGGTCCGCTTGGCGGTGTCAACAATTTCGGCCGCACTTTGGTCGAGGACCGTGTGGTCGTACGCTTCCATCCGAATACGAATGCGTTCTGCCATCGTAAATACTCCAATTTCAGCCGGTTTCCGGACTAAACGTGTGCTTGCAACTCAAAGGGAGCGGCAAGTCCCGGGACAGGCGAGCCACGCATTCTACAGGTTCTGCATCGGCGAGCAAGGGCTAATACGGCTAAGAAACATCGAGATTAGCGCTGATTTTGTTGATTTCTAGAAAGTGTTTCAAGTAAGCGAAGTTGTGAATCATGATGCCGCCATTAGCTTCCTGCAATCGCTTGTTGTATTCCTGCAGTTGATCCGCCCACCCCATCATGCAAAGCACTTTTTCAACATCAAAATACCACCGAGGGGGATGCCCAATCCGCTCCAATCCCGAACGGTATTTGCTTTGATAACGCGCGAGAACTGGTAACCAGTATTCGAGCTTAGAAAAGATTTGTTTCGGGAAGTCCTGCGGCGTTTCATAGTAACCTCGATGTCCGTTACAAACGCCAATGAAGCTTCCATTCGGATTCAGCATGCCCAGCGTAAACCAAAATTGATTCAGTCCATTGAGAATGAGTGAATCATGTTGCTGGACAAACAACAACTTGTTCTCTGCATGATAATGAAGCTCTTCCCAAAACCACATTCCAAGGAATTCTTTAATCCCATGAGTGCGCCAAATCACTATGCTCCCTTTGGGAATTCCACGGGATGGCGTGCTAATCAGAATCTCTTCGATCTCATCAATGTGTACTGAATTTTCTTCACGGGTAACTTCTGCAAAAATCGCTGCTGAATTTTCGAGATCTTTTGTAAGTTTTTTCAGGAAGGCTTTTGTTCGACGTATGACTGTAGGGTTATCGCCGTACAAGAACTTTGGAATACGGAGCAATGGCTCAATTGTATTTTTTGGCGTATCCATAACCTACTAGTCTTAAATACACTCAAGACGATTGCAAGCTCGAATCATTTGTCCAGCAACAACCCCACCGCCTCTTCCACCCACCCGCTCTCCCAAACGTGCTTCACCTTGGGTCCGTCGCGATACTCGTGTTTGATCTGGAGTTCATCGAGCAGCTTGTGCATCCCCTCGTGATGCGCGCGGAAGTTGTCGTACCCGGTGAGGATCAACCGCGTTTTCTCCGTGAGTAGGTTTTTTTGTTTGGCGAGCAGCTTCGTCAGTTGATACTGCTCAAAGTTTTCTTGCGTGCCGAAGATCGGGCCCATGCCGAATTGGTCGGGCTTCTCTTTTAGCAGCGGCGCATCCCACGCCGCGGCGCGCTCAAATAACTCGGGGTGGCGCAGCAGCAACGACCACGCGCCCCAGCCCGACTTGCTGAACCCGAGCAAGTAGCGGCCTTCGACGGGATACGTCTTGTCGATGAACGGAACGACGACCTTGAGGAAGTGCGTCTCCTGCCGCAGCTTCGCATCCGTCGGGTGATCGGCGTACCACGGGAGCGCGCTGAACGTCGGCGCGACAAAGATCGCGCGGTGCTTGTTATGCAGGCCGAGCTTTTGCACTTCGAGCAAGCCATCGCCGTACTTCGTTTCGCGGCCCGCCTCGACGGGCAGCACATAGACGATGCGGTGTTTCTCCTGCGGCTTGTAATCATCCGGCAAGAGGACGCGGAGTTCGGTTGTTCCGGCTTGATATGGCGAGGTGATCTGGTGCGTGATGAGGCCAGCGGCTTTTTCGCCGGCGGTGATGCGCGTGTCGTGTGGGTCCGCGGCGCGAGAATGAACTTCAAACGCGCGGGTGAAGAAGCATGAGAGAACAAGGAGAGCAAGCTTTATCGCGCACGGTCCTAATCCAAAACAGGTTTGGCAACGTCCCCTGAACGACCTTGGTATCTACACAAGTTTCACGCGGAGTCTTGATAGGGGATTCGTTTTGCCAGTTGAAGGAACTTTGTTAAGTCGACTTGCGGCAATAGTTCTAGCAGGGAAAGCAGCACCTACGAGCCAGCCGGCCGTCCCAACGGCACTCACTTCCCCCGCGCACTCTGATCATAAATCGCCGTCAGCATCTCGCTGCTGTCCTTGTACTTCTTCTTCGCGGCGAGCGCCTTGTCGACGCGATTGCGGGCGTCGCTTTCGCTGTGGCCGAGCGAGAGGAGCGCCTCGAACGTCTCGCGCACCACATCCGGAGCCGCATCGAGGACGCCGGCCACTTCGTCCCGCGCGACCAAGAGCGCGAACTTCGGCATCTTGCGGCGCAGCTTCGCGATCATCCGCTCGGCCGTCGCGGGTCCGATGCCCGGCAGCGCGCTGAGGGTCTTGGCGTCTTGCTCTTCGATGCTCGTGGCGACATCACTCACGGGGCGGACCATCGCGCGGAGTGCCTTCTTGGTGCCGACGCCATCGACGGTGCAGATCAGGTCAAAGAACTCGCGCTCGTACTCGTTGAGAAAGCCGATCAGGCGCGGCGTGAGTTTGCTGCCGACGGAGTTTCCTTCGAGGTACTCGATCGTGTGCAGCGCGATCTCCTCGTTGAGCTTCCCCTGCAAGTGCCGCCGGGCGAATTCGGGGATCAGGACTTCGTACTCGAACGCGCCGACGGCCATCGTCAACGTCTCGACCGCGACACTCACGACGCGGCCGGTAATTTTGGTAATCATGCGAAGGGAACATCCGTGTAGGGAGAGAAGAGATTAGCGAATGAGATTTTAACAAATGAGAATAAATTCCATTAGCCCCCGGTCAATGACCGGGGGAGATAAACGTCGCGACAGATTGCGTCCTGAAACTCCATTCGCGATGTTTCTTGGGATAGAAAATCACCTTTCGCTCTACACGCTGCTCCCCCCGTCATTGACGGGGGGCTAATTTTTCCTTTGGCATCCGCCTTCGGATTACGATATAGTAGAGAAACACCTGCCTGGTCCGAGTGGGACCAATGGCGAGCCGAAAACTTGGCACGCCTCTTTGAACGATCAGCCATTGAATGGGGATGGGATCATGACCAACGGTTTACAAAACTGTGGTTGGCAACTCGATGTGCGCCGCGATGGCCATATTGGACGACGCAATTTCCTGCGCACGCTTGGCACTGCCGCGCTCGGCACAGCGGCCTTTGGGTATGGCATGGCCGGATCGCCCGCCGGCATTCGGCAGCTCCTGGCCGGACAAGCCGATGAGCTCAAGAAGCGCGGCAAGTCGATGATCCTGCTGTGGATGGACGGCGCGCCGTCCCAGCACGAAACATTCAACCCCAAGCCCGGCTCCGCCAATCAAGGACCAACCAAGGCGATCTCGACCAAAATCCCCGGCGTGCAATTCGGCGAAGGCTGGGAGAAGACGGCCGCGGTTCTCGACAAGATCGCCGTGATTCGTTCGATGAAGAGCGGCGAGGCCGATCACTTCCGCGGCATCAAGCTCGTCAAGTCCGGCTACCCCACAAACCCCGCCATCCGCTATCCGACCTGGGGCTCGGTCGTGTCGATGATGAAGGGCGATCCGAATTTCGATCTGCCGAATTATGTGCGCTGCGGCAAGCCGCGCATCGCGACGCGCGACATCGACCACGGTGTCCTCGGCACGCGCTACGCCTCGTTCAAAGTCGATGAACCGGGCAAGCTCCCCGAAGACGTCGTTCCCGTCGATACGTCGACCGTCATGCAGCGGCGGATGGCGCTCGCCAACGCGCTCGACGCCGAGTTCGCCCGCAGCGGCGCGGAACCAGCCGTGCAAGAAAAGCGCGCGATCTACGACCGCGCGAAGCAGTTCGCGTTTAGTCCGCGCCTGAGTACGTTCGATTTGAGCAAGGAGCCCGAGAAACTCCGCGACGCGTATGGCCGCACCGTGTTTGGCCAAGGTTGCTTGCTCGCGCGGCGCTTGGTCGAAGCCGGCGTGCCGTTCTGCGAAGTTTACTCGATCGGCAGCACCGGCGACCAAGGCTGGGACACGCACAAGAACGGCTTCAAAGAAAACCCGCTGCTCGCCAACGAAACAGACCCCGGCTACGCGACGTTGCTCACCGATCTGTCCGATCGCGGGATGCTCGACAACACGCTCGTCGTTTGGATGGGCGAGTTCGGCCGGACGCCGAAGTTCAAACCCGACGGCGGCCGCGATCACTACGCCGAAGGCTGGGTCGTCGGGATGAGCGGCTGCGGCATTCGCGGCGGCCAAGTCATCGGCGCCACCGACAAGGACGGCCTCAAGGTCACCGATCGCCCGATCGACGTGCCGGACCTCTACCAGTCAATCTGCAAGGCACTCGAGATCGACCCGCACCACGAATACATCACCAACGACAACCGCCCGCTGAAGCTCGTGGAAAAAGGGAAGGTCGTGGAGGAGTTGTTTTCGTAGTGTGGGCTTCAGCCCACACGTCACAAAGCCGCCGATGGTATCGGCGGTCTGAGAAATGCAAAACACGGAGTTACGGAGGAAATTCAGAGCGGCACGGAGAGTCCGTATTATTTAGCCCCCGGTCAATGACCGGGGGAGTTTGATGTTGCGAATGCTCACGCTTTGAGATTCGTTTGGCATCGCTTCGTGAAATAGAAAACGCGATTTCATTCGTTACGCAATTCCCCCGTCATTGACGGGGGGCTAATTTTTTTCATACTCAAAGCTTCTGTTATTCATAGATTTCTCACGTGTGGGCTGAAGCCCACACTACGTTCTTCTCGCTGGGGCTAAAACCCAAGCTACTTGCCATGTATCTGCTCACCGCCCTGCGGGCCTTCTTTCGCGTGTTGTTCAACAAAGCCGTGGCAACCGACGTCGCGCGGGTGCTCGACGGCGAGTCCCCTGCCCCGGCGGCAACAACACCGGTAGCGGAACCCGTGACGTTGAGCAAGCCAAAACCGACGCCGAAACCCGTCGCGACGCGGAGCGAGGCGTTGACGTTGCTCGCGGCGTTGCAGCGCGAGGGGCGGCTCGTCGATTTTCTGCGCGAGGATCTCGGCGGCGCGACCGAC
>JBGSSS010000148.1:0-6340 GCA_041736895.1 Pirellulales bacterium | reverse complement strand
CGTATTCGAGCAGTCGCTCGGCGCGATTGGCCGGCGTGACGCCGACGAGCGCGAGCTCGTCGCCGCGGGCGGCTTCAGCGCTGACTCCCTTTTCGAGAACTTCGGTCGCGCGGGCCTTGGTGTACTTGCCGGCCAGGTCTTCGTAAGCGATCGCTTCGAGATCGGTCAGCTTCTTTTGCGAATAACCGGCTTTGGCAAAGGCCTTGAGTTCATCCGGCGTGGAAACCTTGGGGAGATCCTTTTGCGCGGGGATCTCTGCCGGCTTCCAAGGATGCGGGCCTTCCTTCATCAGGTACTCGACCACATCCGCCGCCGGATCGATCGTCTCAGCAACCTTCGGCTTGTTGTTCGCGTCGAGTACTTGCTTGCCGTCTTTCATCTCATAAACCGGATACGGTTCCAAGTAGACGTTCGGCATCACGGTCCGATTGTGATAAAGATTCGGCTCGCGGACCCAGGAGTAGAGCCACTTTTTTCCCGCGGCGGGATCGTCGAGCGAAAGTTTTTCGGCGATCCGCGAAAGGTTCGGCCCCTGGCGCGCGTGGCCCGCCGGGAAGTCGTCGTGCGCGTGGCACGCCAAGCAGCCGCGTATTTCAAAGACCTTCTTGCCGCGTTCGATCGTTGCCTCGGCAACGCCGGTCGCCGGCTTGATCTGGTCGTACGGCTGGCTCTTGTTCAACAGGTACTCGGTGATCCCGCGAATTTCAATCGCTTCGTACTTCTGCGTCCGCTCCAAGATCTCGCCCGACAAATGGTCGTGCAGCCCAAAGAACCGCGGCATCTTGGTCGTGGGGCGGAAATCCTTGGGGTTGCGGAGCCAATCGTAAAGGAACTTGTACCCAACCTTGTCCTTGATGTGCCGCAAGCTCGGGCCGACCTTGCGCATGTCGCCCGGCGCTTCGACGTCCTTCAAGACGGAAGTCATCCGATACGAATCAGGCAGCAGCACCGGCGCGCCTTGGGGATTCTTGCTCTTGTCGGCTTGCTCTTGATCGCGGAGAACGATCGCCAGCAGGTCGCGCCGCGCGGCGTTGTCCTCGGGATGCATCGAGACCTTTTCCGCGAGTTTTACCGCCGTCGCGCCGAGCTTCTCGAAGCCCGGATCGGCCAGCAGTTGCTCGGCCGCGGCAAAGTATTGCGGCTCGACGCGCATATCCGGTCCGATCCGCTTCGACGGCCCGTCGTAGCCGTTGATCTCATGACAGCCAAAGCAGCCGTACTCGCGGATCGTTTCGTACCCATGCACCAGCTTCGCGGCCGGCGGGTCGGGGAAGCGTGTGCTCGGTTCGAGTTCGACGACGCTGAAGTGGCACTTCAAGCAGCTCGCCTGATCGAAGCGCGTCGGCAGCATCGGCTCGATCCAGTGATGGTTATTGAACCAGCCATACTTGCTGGCCCATTTGTCTTCTTGGATGTTGCTGTTCGGCGTGTGGCTGCCGTTTTGGAAGCTGGTGCCCGAGCCTTGGCCTTGGTGGCAAATCGTGCAGCCGAACTTTCCGGCAGGGTGCGGACTCGAATCGCCAACGAACAGGTCCATGCGCGGATGCGAGCAATATGGCTGCGGCACGCCGCGGCGCACCATGATCGTCACCGGCAACGGACCCGTCTCGCGCTTCCAGTCGGGATTGCTGAGCAAGAACGATTCCGCGGCGCTGCGGGTCGTCACGGGCGAAGTCTTCGCCGCATCGTCTGTCGTGCCGATCCGTGTGATCACATCGCCCATGCTCAGCCCGGCCTTCGCGGCGAGCGAATTGGGGTAGATGACGCTGATCGTCGGGTCGTTGATGGCGAAGAGCCCCTTCTCGGCGAGCGCAAAGCCATAGGTCTGGCGCAATTGGCCGTTCATCGCCTCGAACGAGGTGTTCTTGGCGCGCTCCTCGGCGATTTTCTTGCGCAAATCGAGGGGCAACTCGGCCAAGTCGATCGTGACCGTGTAGGTCTTGTCCTCGGGATACGCCTGCTCCGTCGCCGAACCGGGGGCCGTCTTGGTGATCCCCGTGTGACAGGTGACGCAGCGGTCGAACCGCGCGACCTTGCCGAAGCTGCCGTTGGTCATCGTCAGGTCGGGCAGCCAGAGCTGCTTGGGCTGGATGTCGGAGCCAAAGGCATTGATGATCGGAGCGGCGAGAATCGTCTTCCAGAAGTTGCCAGATTGCTCGTACTTGACGTTCTCGAGTTGCTTGACTTTGTTCTCGTGGTCGGCGAGGGCTTTCTTGGCCGTCGTTTCCGGAGCCAGCAGCGAGGCCAGTTGTGCCTGCATCTCTTCGCGGAGCGTTTTGGTCTGTTGCAGCTCTTGGACCAGGCCCTTGCTATCGGATTTTCCATCACTGCTTGCGCCGCCGTGGAGCTTCGCCGTTTCTTCGTCGTAGATTTTATTGAGCCGCGCGATTTCGTCGGGCTTCGCGCCGCGGCCGATCGCTTGGTCGCGGTCAGCGGCCGCTTTGCCCTGAGAAGCTGTTTGCGCCTTGACCCGCAGACTGAGATTGTCTTCGGCGAACTTGACTTGTTTGATCAGGTCTTCGTACGTCGTGAGGAACTTGGCGCGCTGGGCCAGGTAATCGTCGTAGGCCGCCTTGATCTCGTTTTTCTTTTCCTTGGTCAGCGGCTTGTCTTTGTTGGCCGGAGGATGATTCTCGACAACCGACTCGCTCAGTTCTTTGAACTTATTGTCCCCTTCGAGCTTGCTCAGCAGCGCATTCTTGGCAGCGGAAGTCGCTTGGATTTCCTCCTGCAAGACGGTCTTCACCTCGGGCGTGCTGCCGATGATGCCCGTCTTGGCCTTGAGCGTGATCCCCAACGGCTTGGCCTGATCGACGAGATCCAACAACTCGGTGAATTGCTTCGGATCGTTGTACCAATCGTTGGCCTGGGCCGCGGCCACATCGCCGCGAAAACCCGTCAGGTCTTCGTGATACTTCGCGCTGTTCTCTTCGGCGATCCGCAACTCGGTATAATACGCGTCGATCTCGCGGGTTTGGAGCTGATACTCCTTCCACGGGCGGTTGTGGTCGGCGACGAACATCCAGATCGTCACCAACAGCATGGCGATCGACGACACGCCGAACACCACGTGGAGCAGCTTGATATTTCGCCAAGTTGATTCTGTTGCGGGCATATTTCAATCAATGCAAAAAGCGTTATCACCTGTAGCTGAAGTCGTGAGACTTCAGAGCGTCAAATCTGAACTCTCACGAGTTCAGCTACGGGACTCTAAAAATTCAGGAACCACTCGGGAATCGAAATCACGTACTTCAGGTTCACCGTCCACCGCAGCACCATCTTGATCGGCAGCGACATCATGAACAGCAGCAAGTTGGCCATGATCATGTAACGCAGGAAGCCCATCTTGACGAACATCTTGCGGAACACGGTCACCGCCAACAGCGGCGGCAGCAAGATGAAGTACGCGCCGGTCACCAAAATGCCGGGCAACTCGCGCCACACGATATAGACCAACTGCGTCAAGAAGCCGGAGCCCGTCGGCGCGTACGGCATCGGCTTGCCGAGCAAGTCGACCCAGAACATAAAGCTTAGGTCCTTGTTCGTGAGGACTTCGACCTTGTGCGAGTCCCAATACTCGAACGGGCCGAAGAAGTTCCAGTTCGGACCGCGGAGGAATGTTCCGAGGATGATCAGCGTGATCCACATTTCCAGGAAGCCGATCTGGAAGATGATGTAACTAAAAGGACGTTCGGCAATCGTGTAGTAGCCGTTCCCCTTCTTGTTGAAATCGAGGTACGGAATCGCCATCAACCCGACCACGACCATGCTCGGCAGCACCACGCCCGCGTACCACGGATCGAAGTAGACGAGCATCTCTTGCAAGCCCAGGAAGTACCACGGGGCTTTCGACGGGTTCGGCGTCTTGACACTACTCGCGGCTTCTTCGAGCGGCGCGGGCAAGAGAATCGCCCACATCAACAGGAACGCCGTGAGGGCGACCATGCAGATCAATTCGGTGTAGACCAGATCGGGCCAGACGAGAACTTTTTCGTCGTCGAGCTTTTCGAGCGGCGGCAAGCCTTGCGCGGCGCGGTCATCGTTTTGCACCGCGCGGTATGTCCCGAGCCAGGTAAAAAACCCGAGCAAGAACACGAGGCCCACGATCGGCACGTTGTCGGGCTTCGTCACGATCGACGCGAAGTCCGGGTCCTTGAGCGCGAGGGCCAAGAGCAACAGCGAAAGATTCAACAGAATCCAAGCGACAATCGGCTGGCTGAAGAATCGGCGATAGACAAAGAACACGACGAGCAAGCCCGTCGTGCCGAGCGTGTAAACGACCGGACCAGAGAGCGAATCGACAAGATTCTGGAACCAGTGCGGCAAGCCCGGGACGAGTTTCTCGCTGCCGCTCATCGCCAGCGGCGCAAAGATGCCGCCGAAGACAAACGCGACGAGACCCCAGATGATGCCGAGCTTCAGATCGCCATGCGCGTGGCCTTCCATCTCCTCGCCGTGGCTCGTTTCGGTGATCGCCGGAGCCGTGCCCTCGCCCGCAAGCGCGGGCTTCGAACCGGGCAACCCGTACTGCCACCAGTAGATCGCCGCGCCGGCGTTCAACAGGGCCATCAAGACATAGAACCCGCCCAAGAAGCCCGAGATCCCGCGCACATGCTTCGCCGGATCAGCGCCGGCCGAAGCGAGGAGCAGCACCTGGTCAAGGAAGTTCGTGTTCGTCAAAAAATCCATCATGGGTGGTATCTCAAGACCGTGCGGTCAAATTGCTAACGAATCTTTGCTCAATGCCGATTCCCCCCGGTCATTGACCGGGGGCTAAAATTCTTTCCCCTACAACGGTCCGCTGATGCCGCCGTCTTTGCGGACGCGCCAGAAGTGGATCGCCAACAACAGCGCCACGACCAACGGAATCGCCACGCAGTGCAGCACATAAAAACGGTTCAACGTTTCTTCACCGACGAAACGAGCCCCGAGCAGCGCGAACCGCGCGTCCGAGCCGCTCGTGATCATGTCGCGGCCGCCGACGTTGAGGATTCCTTGCAGCGGACCTTCGTAGCCGAGGACCGGCGTCGCGCGGGCCATGTTGGAACCGACGGTGATCGCCCAGATCGCCAACTGATCCCACGGCAACAGGTAGCCGGTAAAGGACAAAAGCAGCGTTAATAGCAGCAAGATCACGCCAACGACCCAGTTGAACTCGCGCGGCGGCTTGTAACTGCCCGTGAGGAAGACGCGGTACATGTGGAGCCACGTCGTGATGACCATCGCGTGCGCCCCCCAGCGATGCAACTCGCGCAAGATGCCCAGCGACGTCACGTCGCGGAGGTTCAGAATATCCTGGTACGCCCATTGCAGCGTCGGCCGATAGTAGAACATCAGCAAGACGCCGGTGATCGTTTCGACCAAGAACAGAAAGAACGTGATCCCGCCCATGCACCAGGTGTAGCTCAGCGCGATGCCTTGCTTCTTGATCGACACGGGGTGCAGATGCAGGAAGAAGTTCGTCAGCATCACGACGATGCGGTTCCGGCGATCCAGCGGCGCCGGATGACGAAAGATACTCTTCCAAATCTGCGAATTGCGAACTGTTTCGCCGAGGGACATAGTTATTGCGAGTTGAGGTGGCTATTTTTGTAGCCAATTTCGTAAGAAATTGGATTTGCTGCGATAAAACTTCGCTCTGCGTTACCCATCCAAGCTCTTACGAGCTTGGCTACATTTCGAATCTTCTACACCGGCACGAAACAAGCCGGATCGGTCCATTGGCCCATTTCCTCTTGAAACGTTTTGCTGCGGTCGATTTCCAATTGGCCGTCGTCGGCGACCTTGATCGCATAACGTTCGAGCGGCCGCGGGGCGGGGCCTTCGAAGTTGATGCCGTTCTTGTAAAAACCCGAACCGTGGCACGGGCATTTGTACTTCTGTTCTGCTTCCAACCAGTTCGGCGTGCAGCCCAGGTGCGTGCAAACCGTCTTCAGGGCAAAGATCTGCCGCTGGTCGCCGTACGTCGTATTAACGACCCACACGCCGTATTGGCTGGTGAAGCGCGTGTCGACGTTGTCGTTGCCGAAGCTGTCCTTGAAGCCGATTTTGAATTTGCTCGGCGGCTCGGTGAGAATGTTCGGGAACATGAACCGTGCGAGCCCGAGCGTGAACAACCCGCCCGTCACCGCCATGGCCGTGTTGCCGATCGCAAACGCCGAACCCAGCAGCACGCCGATGAAGCCGCTGCGGCTGACTTCGAGCTTGGGATCGGCTTTGGTCTTGGCGTATGCTGGCTTGGCCGGCATCACCGGCGGCGGCGCGGCGAGCTTCGCCTTGGCCGCGGCGACATTTTTCGGGTCGGCCGTTTCGGCGGCGAGCGCCTTGCTCACCGGACCGG
>JBGSSS010000140.1:0-14483 GCA_041736895.1 Pirellulales bacterium | reverse complement strand
CTTCGGCAAACCAGCCGGCGGCGGGTACGGCGCTCATCGTGAAGGGGGCTCCGCCCCGCGCGGGGATCGAGCTGGCGGCGGGTACAAGGGGAAGCGACCTTATGACGCAACAGCCGGCGGTTCCACCAGCGGCCGCAGTGGCGGCGCTGGAGGGCGCGGCAAGTCGAGCTTCGGTGATCGTCCCTACAAACCGCGCTTCAATAAAGAAGGCGACAGCGCGCCAGCAGCCGAAGGCGGCGAGAAGCGCAGCTTCGGCGGACGCTCTGGCACCCGAACACCGGGCGGCGGGGGATACCAAGGCAAGCGGCCTTATGGCGTCGATCGTGTTGGCGGCGGACCGCGTAGTGGTGATGCTCGCGGCAGCGGCGGCTTCCGCGGCAAGGCCAGCGGCGCGCGTCCGTTCAAACCGCGCTTCAAAGAAGGGGGCGAAGGGGGTGACGCTCCGCAAGGCGAACGCAAACGCTTCGCGGCGTTCAACAAAGCCAAGCGACCTTACACTCCCCGCACGGGCGAAGGAACCGGCGGACCTCGCACTGGCGCCCCGCGCGGCGGCAAGCCGGGCTTCGGCGCTCGACCCGGCGGCAAGCCGCGCCTGAACAAAGAACGAACCGGCGAAGGCAAACCTCCTGGCCGCAGCAAGTTCGGCGGCAAAGAAGGCGGCCCCGCAAGTCAACCGGCTACAGCGGCTCACGCCGCGGGGAAGGCCGGGGTTTCATCAAGAAGAGCGATGCTGGCGGCAAGCCGAAGCGTAAGAAGGATTGAGTCGACAACATTAGCCCCCGGTCAATGACCGGGGGAGTTCGATGCTGAATGAGGTTCACGCTTCGAGTAGCATTTGATCTTTGCTCAAAGAGATAGAAAATGTTTCTTCGCCCATGCCGCTTCTCCCCCCGTCATTGACGGGGGGCTAATGGATTCATCAGCGACTACTCCCATGCACGACGCTTGTTACGCCGATCACGCCACGGTCCACTCGGTCGAAATCGTCGAGAATGTCCAGCTCGCGCGCGACACGTTTCGCGTCCGGTTCGCCTGCCCCGCGATCGCGCGGGCGATCTTGCCGGGGCAGTTCCTGATGCTGCGGCTTGCCGGGTGCGACGATCCGCTGCTCGGCCGGCCGTTTGCGTTTTACGATCTTGTACCCGACTCGACCGGTTCGCTGACGTACATCGATGTCGTGTATCTCATCCTCGGCAAGATGACGGCGCGCTTGTCGAAACTTGGTCCCGGCACGAAGCTCGAAGTCTGGGGCCCGCTCGGCAATGGCTTTCCGGCCGACCCGGTTGATGAGTTGCTCATGGTTGCCGGCGGGATTGGGCAGACGCCGTTCCTCGCGGTGGGCAAGGAACTGCTCGGCGTCGCGGCGTACGGCCAGCCAGCGCGCAAGTTGCCGCGCGCAAAGCGGGTAGCGTTGCTCTACGGCGCGCGGCGCGCGGAATACTTCGCTGGCGTCGAGAACTTTCGCGCGGCCGGGATCGAAGTTCGCCAAAGCACCGACGATGGGTCACTCGGCCATCATGGATTGGTCACGGACCTGCTCCGCGAAGAGCTAATCAAGCCCGCGAGCGGTACACGCCGCGTTGTCTGCTGCGGACCCGAGCGGATGATGGAAGCCGTGGCCGAACTCTGCCACGAACTTCACACGCCGTGTTTGGTCTCGTTGGAAAGCCCCATGGCCTGCGGCATCGGCATCTGCTTTAGCTGCGTGACCCGCGTCAAGCAAGACGACGGCGAATGGGATTACCGACGTACCTGCGTCGAAGGGCCGGTCTTTGCGGCGGAGAAGATTGCTTGGTAATAATTCTATGAATCGCTTTGACGCAAGCGGGTAACGAAGCGTTACCCATCCGCTTGCGTCATAGCGATTTGCTTTACCGCTCCGGCGGCAACCCAATACTCGATCCCGGCGGCGGCATGCCAGGAACCACGGCGTTGCCGTTCGGCGTCAGGATCCCCGGGCTTTCGATCGCCGGCGGCGCAAAGACCTGCGGCGTTTGTGGGTTCACCTGATACCCGCCTGATTTCAAGGCGGCCGTGCTGGCGTTGAGCTTCTTGGTGATCTGCATGAGCATCTCTTGCTCCAGATGCAAATCGCGTCCCTTCGGAATCCAACCCAGCGGCAACACCGCGTTGGCGACGGGTTGTGGATCGTCGCCGACGCTGCGGCCGAAGATCGGCTCTGCTTCGGTGCGCCGGTCTTCGCTGTTGTCATGCCGCAGCGTCGCCGCGCCGGCGGTTGCATACGTCGGCCGTGGGACGAACTCGAGCTCTTTGTAGACTTGGACTTCGACGAGATAACTTTGCGGTTCGGGGATCACTCGAATGAACGCGCGGCGGCGATACGATTGCAGTGTGCTCTCCCAGCGGTCGTACAGCGTCACACTGTCGCCGCGCTGCGGCTCGAAGATCGTCGCCGCTGTTTGCGGGAAGGTCTCGATCCGACCCTCGGTGCGGACGTCGCCGGTCTGGCGAACGCGCTCTTCGCGCTCGATCTTGAAGTAGTCGTCAACGACATCGACGATCTGATCGAACGCCACGTCGCGATCCGCGATGGGGATGCTCACGGGGTTATTGATGAGTTGCGGACCGGCGGTCGCGGTGGCTGCCAGCGGTTGCGGCATGTTGTACTGCGGCACCGCCGGCCCCAAACCGCTGAACCCCGGCGGGTTCAACGGCGGCATCTCGGAGCGCGTGGTGCAGCCCGTGACGCTCAATAATGCGAGCAGAGGCAACCCGAGCAATCGATTGAATAAGTCCATGCGGCAGCGAACACAAAGAGTGTGGAAATGGGTCGAAAGTGTCGCGAATTCGCCGGAACGGAGCAAGAGGAGACGTTCTTTGAGTAAAAACTGCCGCAACCGCCCCAATTGCGCAGCTTATTTTTAAACAGCGCTGAACGCTCCTCTTCGAGTCGCCGCTAAACGGGTGTTTATTGTGTATTTCACAAAAGTGACCATCTTGTGACAGCAATTCATGGAAAATTTTGGGAAACTAAATAGCAGTCTGTGCGTCAAAGATCGTGACGCTCTGCAAATACTCCCAGGGGGTGAACCCCTGGGCTTTGGTTATTGATCGAGCCCAACTCTATTTTCTCTGGAGCCTGTGCGATGAAACGCTTGCTGTTCGCCGGCCAATTGTGCTTGTTGCTTCTCTTCTTGGCTCAGGCCAGCTTCGCCCAGGGCGTCTTGGTGCACATTGTGCCGGACGATCCGGTGCCGTTGCCGCGGCCGATTGTGATTTGGCCGCCGTATCCGCACCCGCGGCCGCATCCGATGCCGCGCCCGCAGCCGGAACCCGAACGGACCTACAAGATCAAATCGATTGAAGTCAACGCCAAGCTGCAAGACCAAGTCGCCAGCGTCCAAGTCAGCCAGTCGTTTGTCAACACGGGCAGCCGGCAGATGGAAGTCAGCTTTGTCTTTCCGTTGCCGTACGAAGGAGCGATCGATCAGTTGACGCTGCTCGTCGATGGCAAAGAATATCCGGCGAAGCTGCTCGATGCCAAGGAAGCACGCAAGAAATACGAAGCCATCGTTCGCTCGAACAAAGATCCGGCGCTGCTCGAATGGATGGGGACGGGCATGTTCCAGACGAGCGTCTTCCCGGTTCCGCCGGGGGCCGAGCGCAAGGTCACGCTGCGTTACACGCAGCTCTGCCGCAAGCTCGACGGCCTGACCGATTTTCTTTTCCCCTTGAGCACGGCCAAGTACACGAGTCATCCGGTCGAAGAGATTAAGTTCCAAATCAACATCGACAGCAAATCCAAAATCAAGAACGTCTACTCACCAACCAACTCCGTCGAAATCAAACGCCCCGACAACAAGTCGGCCATCGTCACCTACAAAGCCAAGGACACCATCCCGTCGGGTGACTTCCGGCTGCTGTTCGACGTCGGCGAAGGAAAGGTCAACGCGAGCGTGATCTCGTATCGTCCGGACAAGGACGAAGACGGTTATCTGCTCCTCTTGGCCAGCCCCGAGATCAAAGCCGAAGATTCTGAACGCCCCAAGAAGACGTTGATCTTTGTCGTCGACAAGTCGGGCAGCATGAGCGGCAAGAAGATTGAACAAGCCAAGAACGCGACCAAGTTCGTGCTCAATAACTTGCGCGAAGGCGACACGTTCAACATCATCGCGTACGACGACAAGGTCGAAAGCTGGAAACCCGAGTTGCAGACTTTCAACGAAGAGACTCGCAAATCGGCGCTCGGATTTGTCGAAGGAATTTACGCCGGCGGCAGCACGAATATCAACGGCGCGCTGAGTGCCGCCTTGGCCCAATTGCAGGACAATTCCCGGCCAAATTTCGTCGTTTTCTTGACCGACGGCATTCCGACCGCCGGCGAAACGAACGAGCAAAAAATCGTCGTCAACGCCAAGGACAACAACAAGGTAAAGGCGCGCATCTTCGCTTTCGGCGTTGGCTACGACCTGAACAGCCGACTGCTCGACAAGCTCGTGCGCGAGAACTACGGGCTCTCGGAATACGTCCGCCCGAACGAAGACATCGAAACAGCGGTCAGCGCGCTCTACAAGCGCATCGGCGCGCCGGTCATGAGCGATGTCGCGATCAAGTTCGACCTCGACGAGCACAAGTCCGAAGACGGCAAAGTGGTGAATCGCCAGTACCCGAAGGACGTCAGCGATCTGTTCGCGGGCGAGCAACTGGTCCTCGTTGGCCGCTATAAAAAGAGCGGAGCGGCCAAGGTCACCGTTACCGGCAAGGTTGGCAAGAAAGAAATCTCGCTCGACTTCCCCGCGAATCTCGTCAAGAAAAGCGCCGACGATTCGTCGGGCTTCGTCGAGAAGCTCTGGGCCATGCGCCGCATTGGCGAGATCATGGACCAATTGGATCTCAAGGGGAAGAACGAAGAACTGGTCAAGGAACTGGTCGGTCTCTCGACCAAGCACGGCATCCTGACGCCGTACACGTCGTTCCTGGCCGACGAGAATACGAACTTGCGCGATGTGACAAGCAACGCGCGAGAAGCGGATCGACGTTTGTCATCGTTTGCGCAAACCGAAGGAGCAGGCGGCGTGCAACAACGAATGCTCAAAAACGCCTTCGCCGAACAAGCCCAAGCCCCGGCTAGCGCGGATGCGGCGTACGAGTTCAAAGGCGGAGCCGCCAAGAGCTTCGCCCCGGGGGCTATTGCCAGTTCGCCATCTCCAGCGGGTGGACCGAATGCGACGACCGGCGCCGGAGGATTTGCTGGCCGCGGCTTTGGAGGCGCGGGCAATGCTCCAATGTTGCAAGGCATCACCCGCGATGAAAAAGCGGGGGCCGCCGAGCAGCAAGCCATCGCCCAATCGGTTCGCAACGTTGGCCAAAAGACGTTCTACAAACGGAACAACCAATGGGTTGATTCCACGGCGAGCGAAAAGCAGGAGAAGGAGCCGAAGAAAATCGCCCGCTTCAGCAGCGAATACTTCGATCTCGTCGATAAGAACGGCAAGGACGTGGCCCGCGCGCTGGCAATGGACGAACCGATCCTCGTCGTCATCGACGGCACGTCGTACCTGGTGCAATAAATTAAAAGCCCGCGGCGTAAGCCAGGGCGTCAAGAAGCTACTGGAATAAAGACGGCTGCAGCAATTTGCTGCAGCCGTCTTTTCCATTGATCATCTGCGAAACCCTTTTTTACTACACTGCGCGTTTTTCTCCCTTGCTTACGCCGCGGGCTGCTAATGGGATAAGTCCTAAGACTCCACCGTCGCGACCAACGGGTCCGTCGCGTCGGCGTTGCCTTGCGCGGCGGCGGCGATTGCTTCGGGGATCGATGTTTCCTCGGCGAGTGCCGTGGGTTCTTCGTAGATGCGGAGTTGACTTGCGATCCAAACTGTGAGCAGTGTCACGCCGGAGGCGAGGATCCCGACGTTGCCGTAGCCGACGAACGAGTTGTCCGCCGCCGTGGTCATCATCTTGCCGGCGACAAACGAACCGAGACCCGCGCTTAGGTGCTGCACCGCGGAATATGCGCCGAGAAACGACCCGCGCCGTGCTGGTGCGACGCTCGACGTGATCATGGCCATCGCCGGGACCATGCGCCCGCCGTTGCAAAGCATGAGCAAGCCCATCGTGAACATGGCGACGACCAGCGGCACCGGCGGCATGTGCGTGACCAACAAGTACACGGCAGCCGCCGCGATCGCCATCACGCGATAAACGGGGGGCTTGCCAACCTTGTCCGCCCAGCGCCCGATCAGCGGCGAGCCAATGAGCGTCATCGCGCCGCCGAGACTGTACAAGTAGGGTAGCGATTCCTTTTCGATCTTCAAGTTTTGCACCAGGTACGCGCTCAAAAACGTCACGACCAAGAACCCGCCGAACTGCATCAGCACAGTCAAGGCGAACGCCCACTGATGATTGCGATTGAGGAACATCTCGCGGAGGTATTCGCCGAGCGATTCGATTTTGCGCGCGGAGCGATGCTCATCCAAACGCGGCAAGACACGCAGCGCGAGAAACAGAATCGGCAAGCCCAGGCCGGCGATGATGAAGAACGGCGTGTGCCAGCCGAATTGCTGGCCGAGATAGAGCCCAATCGGCACGCCGAAAATCGACGCCAGCGCGAAGGATGCCATGAGCATCCCGCTCGCGCGGCCGCGGCGATGCTCGGGAAAGACATCGCCGACAATCGCCAGCGCAATCCCGCCCAACAATCCGCCGAACGCACCCGTGACAAACCGCGCGGCCAATAGCGTGTGGTACGTCGGGGCCAAGCCACAGGCCAAGGTTCCGAGCAAAAAGCCCGAGTACAACGTCGTGAACGCCGTGCGCCGGCCAAAGCGATCCAAGAACGGCGACAGCAACAGCGCCACGATTCCGGCCGCGAACGTGTACGCCGAAACGATCCAGCCAAAGTCCGACGGGCTGAGCCCAAACGCCGGTTTGAGCTGCGGCTCGAGCGGAATGATCACCATAAAGTCCACGATGCTCGTGAACTGGACGATGACCAGAATCAGCAGGATCAATTTCTCGCGAAAGACCGGCGGTTCGTTTCCCCCAATCGCCTGCGTGACGGGCAGTTGCGAAGAAGCGTAAGGATTCTCGCGCGGCGTAGGGGAACTCGCTTCACTCGTCACGTCCATCAATCACCGAATCCAAAAAGCAAACCGCGCTCCGCGCGGTTTGGGGGTCTATGACAGGAATGACCTTATTTTAGGCATTAGGGCCTCGAAAGTCAGGCGCGGGTAGCCGCAACATGAACTAGAGCCACGAGACGCCAGAAGGTTCGGCTAGCTTGCGAAATGGTGATTTTTCTGTTTTGAAACCAGACATTCGCTGGAATCGTCTCTGATAGACGATGTCCGCATAATTGACGTCACTCTCCAAAGTCTCACGACTTTGGCTACGCTTCCGGCGGCGAGTGCTTGCTCGAATCCACCGGCGCTTCTTGCGGGCCGGGGACGTCACCCGGATCTTCCGGGTGCGGCGGTGCTTCCTCATGCTTATGCGGAATCAGCACCGAGGCCAAGATCGACGACGTCAAAATCCCCACCACGATCAAGAGCGAAGTCAGGGGACTGATCACTTTTGCGTCTTCCGCAACCCAGTGGAAAGTTTTAGCGAAATATTCTCCCCCCATTTTCAAACCGACAAAAATCAAGATCGCGCTCAAGCCGTAGTTGAGGAACCGGAACATATCCATCACGCCGGCGAGCAAGAAATAGAGCGCTCGCAAACCCATGATGGCAAAGATGTTCGAGGTAAACACAATAAACGTATCCCGCGTGATCCCCAAAATCGCAGGGACACTATCTATGGCAAAGATCAAGTCGGTACTTTCGATCACCAGCAGCACCAAAAACAATGGCGTCACGTACAGCTTGCCATCGAGCTTACGAAAAAACTTGTCTCCGCTCGGCTCATTGGTGACGCGAAACAACTTGCGGCCGAGCCGCATCATGATGTTGTTCTCGGGGTGGACCTCTTCATCGGATTTGAACGCCAGCTTGATTCCCGTGTAAATTAAGAATCCGCCGAAAATCGGCATCATCCACTCGGCGTAGTGCAGCAAAGCTGCGCCTACCCAGATGAAAATCAGGCGCATGATGATGGCACCCAAAATCCCCCAAAAGAGAACCCGATACTGGTACTTCAGCGGCACGCGAAAGTAGCCAAACACCACGGCGAAAACGAAAACATTGTCCACCGACAACGCCCACTCAACCAAATAGCCGTTGAGAAAATCCAGGTGCGGATACGTCACCAGATTCGGCTTCTCCGGCGACCGGTAGTACTCCGGATGCAGCGTCCAGTCGTACCAAATCAGCACATTGAAAATGATCGCCAGACTGCACCAAAACACCGTCCACCACGCGCTCTCCTTGAGCGTCGGCTCGTGCGCTTTGCGATGGAAGACGAACAAATCGAGAGTCAGCATCGTCGTCACAAAGACGGCGAACGCGACCCAATACATCGGGGGGACGTTCAAAGAACCAAACTCCAGGGATGCGACGAAATATGCAAAGCGTGATTTAACTGCGCAAAGCCCAGGGGTTCACCCCCTGGGAGCATTTTTCAGTTGGAGACGACATTTAAGTCAAGATAATCGTCGTCAAGTGTGCGCATCATAGGGCTTGCCGGGTCAAGCTGGCAACCCTTGCGAGGGGCCTCGCTTTGCGTCATTTTGGCCGCACAAGTTCGGTTGGCGCGGGGATTTCACGGAATAAAGACTGGCAGTCCCCGACGGCGCGTGAAATAATAAGGGCATGATTCACCGAGGCTAGGCACCTCCGGCGAACCACCCACCACACGGAACATCCACCCGACACGAGGCATCCCCGTGACAACAGCACGTTGGACACGTTTTCCGCTATTGGTTCTTGGACTTGTCCTCTGCTTTGCCCCGGCGGATCGGGCGTTCGCCCAAAAACCGGCCGCGCCGGCGAAAGAATCGTCGGCCGAGGCGATTTTGCTCTATCGCGGCGCGGTCCCGTTGCAGAACAAGGGGAATTACGACCTCGCGGTCGAAGAATGGGAAAAGTTCCTGATCCAATTCCCCAACGATCCGCTGGCGAATCGTGCGCGGTACTACGCCGGGGTTTGTTACCTGCAATTGCAGCAATATGACAAGGCGGCGGCCGCGTTCGAAAAGGTCCGCGCCGATGAGCCGGCGTTCGATCAGCTCGAAGCGTTGTCGTTCAACCTGGGCACAACCTATTTGAACGCTGCCAAGAAATTCGAAGCGGGCGAGCAGCAAAAAGCGGCGTTTGAAAAAGCCGCCGCGACATTCGCCGACGTCGTCAAGAAATATCCCGCCGGCACCAAAACGGCCGATGCGCTCTACAACCAAGCCGATTCGCTCTACCTGGCCAAGAACAAGGAAGCGGCGATTCCGCTTTGGCGGCAGTTGGTCGACAAATTCACCGACAGCCCGCTCCGCGCCGATGCGCTCTACAACATCGGCGTGACGCAGCAAGAACTGAACAAACCGGCCGACGCGGGCAAGACGTATGACGAGTTTCTCAAATCGTTCTCCAAGGACGCGCACGCGGCCGAAGTCACGCTCCGCAAAGGGATGACGCTCTACGATCAAAAGCAATACACCGAGGCCGTGCAACGCTTCGCCGCGGCCGCCGCGATCAAAGATTTTTCGCAGGCCGATTACGCGCTCCTACGCCAAGGCGATACGCTCCTGGCCCTCGAGAAACCGGCCGAAGCCGCCGCGGTCTATCTCAAACTTTCGAAAGACTTCAGCAAGTCCGAGTACGCCGGCGATGCGCTCCTGCAAGCGGGCAAGGCCCTCTCGATCGCGGGGAATCAGGCCGAAGCCAAGAAACTCCTTGCCCCTTTGACCAGCAATCAAGATGCGCGCGGCGCGGAAGCCGCACATTGGTTAGCGCGCGCCCATCTGAAGGACAATCAACCGGCCGAAGCGGTAAAAGTCGCCGACCAGTTTCTCGCCGTTGTCAAAGATGCCGCGCGCAAGAATGAACTGGAACTCGACCGCGCTGAAGCACTCTACGCGATGGCCGACAAGAAAGCCGACGCTCTCGCGGCGTTCGCCAAGCTCGCAACCGATGCCCCGAAGAGCGAGCAAGCGCCCGTCGCGCGATACATGGCGGGCCAGACAGCGCTCGAACTTGGCAAGTACGCCGACGCGACGAAGTGGACGGACCAATTTCTCGCCGAGCACAAGCAGCACGACCTGACCCCGTATGTCTTGTTCGTCTCCGCCGAGGCTTCGCTCCTCGGCGACGATGCGGCGAAAGCCGCGACCGTATTTGATCGCCTGCTCAAGGACTATCCGCAGCATACCGAGGTCAACACCTGGAAGCTCCGCCGCGGTTGGAGTTACCTGCGCCAAAAGCAGTACAAGGAGGCGGCCGAATACTTCACGGCGCTGGTGAAAGACCTGAAAAAACCGGAGCAATTGGCCGAGGCGAAATACTTGCTCGGGAATAGCTACCTGGAGCAACAGCAATACGCTCCGGCGATCAAAGCCTACGACGCATCGCTCGCCGCGCAAGCCAAAAGCCGTGTCGGCGAAGAGGTGCTGCTCAACTTGGCCCGCGCGCAGCGCGGGAACAATGATCTAAACGGCGCGCGGGCGAGTCTCGCGCGCTTGCTCAAGGACTTCCCCCAAACGGCTCAAGCCGACCGCGTCCATTTCCGCTTGGGCGAGTTGCAGCACGCCGCGGCGGAGTACAAAGCGGCCGCGGCCGAATTCCAATGGGTCGTGGACAACATGCCGGGGAGCGCGCTCCTGGCCGATTCGCTATTTGGCCTTGCCGCGGCGCAAGCGGCGCTGGGCGATCATGCGGCCGCTATGAAACTCTACAGCCAGATCGTCGAGAAGCAGGGGGGCGAAAAATCGCTCGTCACCCGCGCGAAATTCGGCCGCGCCGTCGCTGGCGTGCAAAGTGGCGACTACAAAAACGCGATCGCCGACTTGCGTGACTTCCTGAAGACAGCCGAGAAGGGGGGCCAGACATCGGAAGCGCGGTACCTGCTCGGATATGCCTTGGCCGCGGAGAAAAACTACGACGAAGCGATCACCGTGCTGCAAGCCTTGCTACAAGACGACGCGCAATACGCCCAAACGGACAAGGTGCTCTACGAACTCGCCTGGGCACAACAATCGGCGGACAAGAAAGAAGCCGCACGCGACACGTTCGCCAAGCTGGCCAAGGACTTCCCCAAGAGCCAGCATGCGGCCGAAAGCTGGATCAACGTCGGCGACTACGCGTATCAAGAAAAGAAAGACTACGCCGCCGCGGCCGATGCGTACGACAAGTCGCTCGCCGCCGGCGCGGCCGATTCGCTGGGCGAATCGGCGCTCCACATGCTCGGCTGGTCGCTGTTCAATCAAAACGATTTCGTCAACGCCGGCAAACGCTTCACCGAACAAGTGACGAAATTCCCGCAGGGCAAAAAGTTGGCCGATGGGACCTTCATGGCCGGCGAGTCGCTCTACAAGCAAAACCAATACGAAACGGCGCTGCCGCAATTGGAGCAAGCTTCGTCGCTGGAACTGAGCTCGCCGTTGTACAAAGAGCTCGCCTTGGTTCACGCGGCGCAGAGTGCTTCGCAGTTGAAGAAATGGGACCTGACGCTGAAACTGGCCGAACGCTTCGCCAAGGAATTCCCCGCGAGTGTCTACGCCGCCGAAGCGTTTTACGAGCAAGGTTGGGCCCAGCAGAACCTGAAGAAACCCGACGCCGCGCTCAAGCTCTACGAGCAAGCCGTCCTCGCCGCCACCAAAAGCGGCAAGGCCGAACTTGCCGCGCGGGCCAAGTTCATGGCCGGCGAGATTCTCTTCGAACTCGGCCAGCACAAGGAAGCCATCAAGCAGTTCTACCAGGTCGCCTACGGCAACGATCCCAAGACGTTTGCCAACTGGCAAGCGAATTCGCTCTACGAAGCGGCACGCTGCTTCGAAGTCCTGAAAAACACGGATCAAGCCAAGAAACTTTACACCGAACTCGTCGGAACGTATCCCGAAAGCGACAAAGTGAAGCTCGCCGAGGAACGTTTGACGGCGTTGAAGTAAAATAGAGAGAGCTTCGATTTCACAATGAAGCACCCACCCGCTTGCCTCATCGCAAGTGTTCTGCAACTGATCGTTTCGTTTGAGACTGTGACATGAACATAAAATTTGGAAACGCCTCGCGCACGATTCGCTGGATGTTGTTCGGCGTCGGGATGCTGCTGATTCTCTCTGCCCAAGCGCTCTGGCAGCCGGCAGCAAACGCGCAGAATGGCAACGCGGAAAAGGCCGCCGCCAAAGCCGAAAGCGATCTCGCCGGTCCAGCCCCATCTGCCGCTCCAGCTTCTGCGGCAGCAACGGCTTCCACGCCCAATGAAGAGAAATCGCTGTACCAGCTTTATTGGGACGGCGGCATCTTCATGCATCCGATCTTGTTCTTGTCGCTCTTGATGCTCGCCTGCGCGCTCGAACGCTTCATCGGCCTGCGGACGTCGCGCGTCGTGCCGCCCGATTTGGTCCAAGGGCTCGGCGAGATGTCGGGGCAGGGGGGCTTTGATCCGCGGCGCGCGTATCGGCTATGCCAGGAGTATCCTTCGACACTCGCCAATGTCGTCAAGGCGATGCTGCTCAAAGTCGGCCGCCCGCACAGCGAAGTCGAACAAGCCGTCAAGGAAGTCAAAGACGCCGAAGCGACCAAGCTCTACTCCAACGTCCGCCCGATCGCGCTGGCGCAAACCGTGGGTCCGATGCTGGGTCTGCTCGGGACGGTGCAGGGGATCATCATGGCGTTCAGCAAAATTAGCGCAACGACCGCGGCCACCAATGCCAATAAGTTCACGGAATTTGCCTCGGGCATCTACACCGCGCTGATCACGACGTTCGCCGGGCTGTGCGTGGCCATTCCCGCGGCGATTTTCTGCCACTATTTCGAAGGCCGAATTCAAAAACTCTTCCAGCAGATCGATGACGTCCTTTCTAGCTTGCTCCCGCAAGTCGAAAAATACGAAGGCAAACTCCGCGTCAGCCACGACCAGTTGAATCAGCAAAAATCCAGCGTGCCTGCGGCGCCGGTACCGCCGCCTGTAGTCGCAGTTCCCGTGAAAGCGTAGCGCGGTTCTCCTGCGGATTGCATGGCAATCAGCAGGCTTGGGTTGGCGCTGAAATTGATTTTCAAATGTTCAGTGCTTGCTCTTTGAACAGCTTTATTGGATTGAAATTCATTCGCATTTCCCCAATCCCAAACCCCGAATCCCCAACCCCGCGCAGCACCCATGGCCGTCACGATCAACAAAGGGCGCGCCGGTTCGATCGACATGACGCCGATGATCGATGTGATCTTTCAATTGATCATCTTCTTTATCGTCGCCATGAAAATCGACACGGCCGAGCGCGAACTGGCCGTGACGCTGCCCACGGCCAGCGAAGCCAAGCCGTTGACCAGCAAACCCGAGGAGATTCTGGTCAGCGTGGACAAGACCGGACAGTTCCGCGTCAACAACGCTGATACCAAAGACATTCGGGAGTTGGAACGCATTCTCCGCCAAGCGGCGGTCAACAACCCGGGCAAGCCGATCGTACGCATCCGTGGCGATCAAGATGCGGCCCACAAATTTATCGTCGCGGTGATGAACGCCTGCCGCAAAGCAAACATTTCGGACTATCGAATCGACACCGCGGAGACGGCGCAGTAGTAGCAGTTCATTGAATACTTAGATCGAGAGTTGATGATGGTTGTAAGTTATAGGTTGTAAGTTGTAAGTATTTTTTACTTACAACTTACAACTTATAACCTACAACCCACCCCATGCCGACCAAACGCACCATCCGCCGTGTCAACCGCGCTGCGCATCATGAATTCGATGAGCAGTTCTGGCCCGTGAACATCGCGCTCTTGGTGTTCAGCGGGTTCGTCGGCGGGTTGATCATCGCGTACAGCGACCGTGGGCCGGACTTTCCGTACTTCGTCTGGAATTCCGCGGAATGGTGGCGCAACGGGTATGTCCGTTTGGCTAGCCTCGTTGCCAGCGTCGGCCTCTTCATCGGCCTCGCGATTTGGCTCGGCGGCCAACGCGGGCGGCGGTTTCAATTGGCCGCGGTGATCAGTCTCATGATCCATGCGCTCGTTGGCTGGCAGCTTTTCCAGACGAAGCTTAGCAACGAAGTCGCCGAAGCAAATCCCGCGAAGGAAACGACACCGTCGTTTGTGGAGCATACGTATCAGCCCGATGTCAATTCGGAAAACGCACCGCAGCAAGACTTCGAAAAACCGGTCGAAGTCAATCCGGAGCAACAACAGCCGCAGCCCGTCGAGCGCACCGCGCAGCCGCTCACCGTGAAGCAGCCGCCGCCAATCGTCGAACCAGACAAGGTTCCGCCCAAGCCGACCGAAACGCCGAAGACGGAAATTGCTCGGATCGAACCGGCCGCGCCGAAACGCGCGCCGGAGCAATCCAAGCTGAGCCGCGCCGAGTCACAAACGCCGCAGGCCCCCACCGAAGTCAAACCGCTGCCGCAGCCGGTCAAAGCCGCGGCGCCCACGCCAACGCTG
>JBGSSS010000051.1:0-59684 GCA_041736895.1 Pirellulales bacterium | reverse complement strand
ATCCGCCGCTACATCCAGGAACAGGAGAAAGACGAGCGGGATCAGGAACGGGGCCTGTTTGATGACCACGAGTAACCTTTAACCCACGGCCCCTTTTAGGGGCCTTCCTCATACCACCAGTTCTACTGGTGGTTCTGATTTGGCATTCGGAATCTCTACGGAGAAGGCCGTGGCCGACATTGGGCTGTAAATGTTGCCGCCGCTGGTGCTGAATGCTCCGGCGAGTGTCGTGGTGAGCGTCGAAGTTCCAAACGGATTGATTGGGACGGCATCGACTTCGTTCGGCAAGGCCGAAGTGTTAGGTGCGATCGCCGTGCCCACGAGCGGCGTCGCAAACATCCGATCCCAACCCTGGTAAGTCGTATTCGCCGCGCCGCGCGTCCACGGGGTGAGCGTGCGATTGGTCGCCGTGATCGCTTGCGGGGCGGCGGAGAAAAGCGGTTCGGTCGCCTGAACCGTGTTGGCGTTCATCGCCGGAAAGGTGGCAGCCCACGTTCCGGGGTCAGTGCCAAAACTACCCGTGCTATCGAACGGGTCGATAAACGCGGCTTGCGTCTGGGGACAAAGGAAAAAGAGAGCGGCGGCAGCGGCACTCCGCGCAACGAGAGGAAGCTTCACAGGGGGGAACTCCAGCAAGAAGAAAACTCCGATCGATCCCGTCCGACATGGGGCGGGGATCAAATCATCGAGTGGCTTGCTGGCGAAAAGCGAACTAGCTGCTGTTTTGATATTGATTCTCAATTGCGACTAGATTACGCTCTCCTTTGTTCATTGTCAATTCCCGGGGCCGGTGTTTTTTGCCTTCCCGAATTTTCTATGCTTATGACTGCCTCGCCTGACTCGTCGTCCTCCAATCCAACACCCGCGCCGGAGGCTGCCTCGACCCCTGGCAACAGCCGAGTCGTTTGGGATTCGCAAGCCCTGCTTAGCGGTCAGCGCGAAGTCTTTATTCAACATGGCAGTGAATGTTATCGCTTGATCCTCACCAAATCTGGCAAGCTGATCTTGCAGAAGTAGCAACTTCAATTTTTTGAGAGATATTTGAGCGGCTGCGCGACGTATCGTCGTGCCGGTGCTGCGGATCTTCTTCAGCCCTGCGCGCTGTGGCGGCAAATTGTTAGAATCTCCTTTGTTCGCACTTTGCCCCGCTTGTTGGCCTTGAGCGTTCTTATCAGGATGATGTTCTAGGAACCGCTTGCCCATGCCCCGGATTCGCCAACTTTCTGCGAGTGTAATCAACAAGATCGCGGCAGGCGAAGTCATCGAACGGCCGGCAAGTGTCGTCAAGGAATTGCTCGAAAACTCGCTCGACGCCGGCTCGACGCGCATTGACGTGACGGTCGAACAAGGGGGCATGGACCTGATTCGGATCGTCGATAACGGTTGCGGCATGGCGGCCGATCAATTGGAACTCGCCATCTCGCCGCATGCCACGAGCAAACTCGAATCGGCCGACGATCTATTCCGCGTTGCCACACTCGGCTTTCGCGGTGAAGCGCTCGCCAGCATCGCCGAAGTTTCGCAAACCACGATTCGCAGTCGCGAAACAGCCGCTGACGGCAGCGTCGCGGATGGCGCCGAACTGACGATCAACGGCGGCGAGCGAGGCGAAGTTCAGCCCTGCGGCGCGCCGCCAGGCACGATGATCGAAGTCCGGCAGCTCTTTTTCAACACGCCGGTGCGCCGCAAGTTCATGCGCTCGGTGCCGACGGAATTAGCACACATCACCGAAGCGGTGACTCGCTGCGCATTGGCTTTTCCGCGCGTTCATTTCACGCTCCGCCACGGCGCGAAACTGCTCCACGATCTGCCGCCGACCACCAATTTGGCCGAGCGGATTGGTGCCTTTTTTGGATCGGAACTGGCCAACGATCTGCTCTGGGTCGAGAGCCGCGACGAGTCGATTTGGCTGCGGGGTTACGCCGCGAAACCGAACCACAATCGGGCGAACAACCGGATGCAGTATCTGTTCCTGAACGGCCGCGCGATTCGCGATCGTTCGCTGCAGCATGCCCTGAGTGAAGCGTATCGTGGCATCGTCATGGTGGGGCGTTATCCGATTGCGTTCTTGCAGTTGGACCTGCCGCCGGAATTGGTCGACGTCAATGTCCATCCGACAAAGCTCGAAGTCCGCTTCCAAGACGGCGGCCGACTTTATAGCCAGTTGCTCGGCACACTCCGCGCGAAGTTTCTCTCGACCGATCTCACGGCCAAGCTTGACGCGAGTAAAGACTCGTCTGGGGCCAGTTCCTTTGCGGCAGCGTTCAAGGCATCGACACCCGCTACGCAAACAACACTGATGCCGTGGGATCGCGATGCGGCGCGTGAAGAGCGAACAGCGAACGACCCAGTCGAACCACTCGCGCGCAGTTCCACCGGTTCGGTCTTCTACCCAAGCGAAGCGGCTCACGATGTGCGCGGCGCGCACGATCCCGATCGCGCGGCCCGGCTGCGCGCGGAGTTGGTGGCCTGGGCCAAGGGCGAACTCGGCGTAACCTCGCCCGCGGGCTTATCGCCAAGCGGGAGTGTCGAATCACGCGCGCCAGCGCAGCCCGATTGGGTTGGCGACACCGACGAATCGCCCGTCCCAGCGCACGGCCACGCGCCGTTGCCGTTTGTTCCATTTCCCGGAATTGGCAAAATTCCGCCGGCACCAAATTATCCGGGCCTCGCGACAATGACAACAGCGTCAGAAGCATCACCCGCGGCTATGACGGTTGAAGTTGCTCCGCCGCCAACGAGTTTCTCTTCCGCGCCGCGAAGTTCGGCGATACAGATTCACAATTCGTACCTCGTAGCGGAAACCAATAGTGGACTTGTCGTCATCGACCAGCATGCGCTGCATGAACGAATCCTCTACGAACAGATTCGGACCAAGGTCTTGGCCGGCGCAGTCGAGGTGCAAAAACTGCTCGTGCCCGAGCCAGTTGACTTGAACGCCGAAGAAGCGAACCTGCTCCTGAGCAAAGCTGACACGCTGTTGAAGCTTGGCATTGCCATCGAAGGCTTCGGCGGCGGGACGATTTTGGTCAGCGGCTATCCGGCGATGCTCGCCAACTTTCAGCCGGCGGATGTCTTGCGCGACGTGGCGCATCAACTGGCGAACGAGGGGAAGACACCCGAGCGGCGCGACTTGTTGGATGAACTGCTGCATATGGTTTCGTGCAAGGCGGCGATCAAAGCCGGCGACCGGCTCACGCCGGACGAGGTCAACGCGCTCGTGGCGCTCCGTGACGATTATCAAGACAGCCATCATTGCCCCCACGGCCGGCCGACGATGCTGACGCTGACGCGCGAGGAGTTGGATAAGCAGTTCAAGCGGACGTAGCGTCCCTCGGCTTAGTAATATTTAGCGAACTCGAAGGAGGAAGGGAAAAGGAAAAAGGTAGCGTGCACCGACTTTTTCCTTTTCCCTTTTTTCCTTGTGCAATAACGGAGATCTTTGCTTAGCGGCTAAAGCTGTGGGAATTAAGGATTTCTTTATTTCAAATGGCTCATCTATACTGAACGATTATTCGTTGTCGATATTTTTCAGCGGGTTCATTCCATGTTGTGCGTGAGCGTTGGCCGGGGCCGGCATCGACATATGATCGCCGAGATGCAGCATCTGGCATCGCAGGGGATCGACCTTGTCGAGTTGCGTCTGGATTACATCAACGGCGAGATTAATCTCAAACGGCTGCTGGCCGAGAAGCCGTGTCCCGTCGTAATTACCGCGCGCCGCGAAGCCGACGGCGGCAAGTGGAGCGGAACCGAGCAGCAACGGCAAATGCTGCTCCGCACCGCGATTGCCGAAGGGGTCGATTACGTCGATCTCGAGGATGATGTTGCCGGTTCGATTCCGCGGTTCGGCAAGACCAAGCGGATCGTCAGCTACCACGACTTCCGCCGGACGCCGGACGATCTCGAAGCGATCTGGAAACGCCTGGCCGACCTCGATCCGGACATTGTCAAGATCGCGACGATGGCGCAAACGCCGCACGACAATATTCGCCTCTTGCAGATGCTCGCCAAGCCGCGCAAAGTTCCAACCGTTGCGATGTGCATGGGCGATATCGGGACGCCGTCGCGGATATTGAGCCAGCGCTACAACCCACCGTTTGTTTACGCGACGTTTCATCACGAGCGGCTCCTCGCGCCGGGCCAACTCAGCTACCAGCAGATGAACCAGATCTACCATCACGCGCGGCTCAATGCCGACACCAAGGTCTACGGCGTGATCGGTGATCCGATTGGACACAGCCTGAGTCCCGTGATTCACAACACGGCGTTACAGGAAGCCGGCTTGAACGCCGTTTATGTGCCGTTTCGCGTCCCTGCGGAGCATCTGGAAAGCTTTCTCAACGATGTGCCGGCTTGGAACTTGCAAGGTTTGAGCGTGACGATCCCGCACAAGGAAGCGGTGCTGAAAAAAATTACGAAGCTCGATCCGGCGGTCAAAGGAATCGGCGCGGCGAACACGCTGCTCTTCAAGGACGGCAGCATTCTCGGCTACAACACCGATTATCTGGCGGCGGTCGAGAGCCTGGTCCATGCGATGCAGCCGCCGAATTACGATCGCGGCGGCTTGCAGAACAAAACTGCCCTAATTCTCGGTGCCGGCGGCGCCGCTCGGGCGATCGCGTATGAGCTCAAACAACGCGGCACGCAGGTCGTCCTCACCAGCCGAACAGCCGACAAGACCAAGCAGGTCGCCGAGAAATTTGGCTGCCGGTCGCTCGAATGGGAGCATCGTTACGCGATCACGCCGGATATCTTGATCAACTGCACGCCGATTGGGATGCATCCCAACGTCGATGCAACGCCGTACGACAAACATCACTTCCGGCCGTTCATGGTCGTCTTCGACACCGTTTACAATCCCGAGAACACGCTGCTGCTCAAAGATGCCCGCAGCCAGGGTTGTGTGGTCGTCTCGGGCGTGGAGATGTTCGTGCGCCAGGCATGCATGCAGTTCAAGCTTTTCACGGGTCAAGACACCACGCCGGAGCTCATGCAAAAGACGCTCAAGCGCGCGACGGGACCGGCGAAGATGTAAAGGGTATTCCGTTTAGCGGCGACGCGCAGCGGAGCGTTCTCTCCGCGCTGAATATTTCGTTGAAGTTATCGCAGATGAAAATCGTCTTAATCGGATCGCGCGGGACAGGCAAAACCACGGTGGCTCAGCAATTAGCTCTCGCGCTTGGCTACGACTGGGTCGATGCGGATGTCGAGATTGAACTTCGCGCGGGGAAATCGATCGCCGCGATCTTTGCCGACGGCGGCGAGCCGGCCTTTCGGCAGTTGGAAAGCGCGGTCTTGGCCGACTTGCTGACGCGCGAACGTGTGGTGTTGGCGTTGGGCGGCGGCGTCATCGTCAAGCCGGAAAATCGAGTGCGGCTCACGAAGACAAAACCAGTGATTTGGCTCACCGGCAAACCCGAGACGCTCTGGCCGCGGATTCAGGGCGACGCCTCGACCGCGGCTCGCCGCCCGGCGTTGACGGTGCATCAGGGGATCGAAGAAATCCGCCATCTGCTCCAAGTGCGCGAGCCGTGGTACCGCGAATGTGCGAACCATCAAATCGCCACCGACGACAAAGCCCCTGGGACAATCGTTGCGGAAATCGTAGAGTATCTGCGGGCGCAGAAGCTCCTCCAGTAGCGGCCTCGACAGTCATCTCTCACCCGATCGTTCATGCTCGAAACCTGGCTTGATCTCGTGCTGCCGCTGCGCATGACGCTGCTGTTCATCGCCGGTTGCTGCGCGGGTCATGCCGTGAACTGGGCCGCGATGCGTTGGCGGATCGAACCGCTCTCGGGGCATCCTTGGAATCGCGACGGGCAAGCGGGGAACGCCGTTTGGCGATTTCTGCCGGTGATTGGTTGGTTCGCGCCGCGGCCCGCACAGAACACCTCACGGCCGCTCTTGATCGAAATCATGACGGGCTTGCTGTGGGTGCTGATTTATTGGTGGATCGTTTTGGAACGCGGGACGCTGCCTGCGGTCTTTGGCGATCCGCATTTGCTCGCGGAACCCGCGGCTCGGCTCGCGCCACAGAACCCGCTGTTTGCCAATTGGTGGCAGGCGATGCGCGGCTTGCATTTCAATGCGCTCGCGCTGATGCTCCTGTCACTGCCGATGATCGCGGCGACGATCATCGATTGGGACGAGCAGATCATTCCGGACGAGATCACCGTTCCATGGACCTTGCTCGGTCTCATCGGCATGACGCTTTATCCGTTGGCGGCGCTGCCGTGGGTGCAGAATCTCTTGATGCCTCCGCCGCTGTATGCGAGCGTCGATTTGGCGAGTCCCCTGCCCTGGCCGCTGGTGCTTGGCGGCGCGCCGCAAGTCGGCTCGCTCTTGATCGGGTTGGCCTGCTACACGATTTGGTGCGGCGGATTGTTGCCGCGGGTATGGTACGGCCAGTTCGGAGTCCGCCGTGCGTGGCGGTACTTTTGGGCCATCATGCGGCGTGAGCGCAGTTACATCTGGATCGGCCCGTTGTGGTTGATTGGCTGCAGCGGCATCGTCGCGGTCTGGTGGTTTGGTGCGATGGCTTGGCAAGCCTTGCTCACGTCGCTCGTCGGCATGTTCGTCGGCGGCGCGATCATCTGGGCCGTGCGGATCATCGGCCGTTGGGCGCTTGGCAAAGAAGCGATGGGCTTCGGCGATGTGACGCTGATGGCGATGATCGGCGCGGTGACCGGGTGGCAAGCTGTTTTGCCGATCTTCTTTCTCGCGCCGATCGCGGGCATCGTGTTGGGCCTAGGCCGCTGGATGATTCATCAGGAGCGGATGCTTCCTTATGGACCTTTTCTCTGTCTTTCAACGTTTGGCGTGTGGTTCGCATGGGCCCCGATCTGGGCCTACATGGAACCGCTCCTGGAATTGACCTGGCTCCTACCAGGCATGCTCGCCGCGTGTTTTATTTTGCTAGGATTGATGCTATTGCTGATGAGTGCATTGCGACGAGAGTAAGAAATCAGCAACGTAAAAACTGCCGCATCGCCACCCAACGGGCTTGCCGCTTAGCAAGGGAACTCCCCATGACCACACGACGCCAGTTCCTCCAAAACCTCATCGCCGGAACCGCGGCGCTGTCAAACCTCAGCCCGCTTCTCTTGCGCGCTGCCGAATCTGACGAAAAACTCCCGCCGGTCCGACAGCTCACCAAAGGGCCAAAGTTCCACTGGTTCGGGTACTACGACAAGTTGCAATTCGACCCGACGGGCCGCTACATTCTCGGGATGCAAGTTGGCTTCGAAGGCCGTTCGCCCAAGCCCGACGACGAACTGCGCATCGGCATGGTCGATACGGGCGACAACGACAAATGGATCGAGCTCGGCAAGACGACGGCCTGGGGTTGGCAGCAAGGCTGCATGCTCCAATGGATTCCTGGCTCGGCGACCGAAGTGATCTGGAACGACCGCGACGGCGATCATTACATCAGCCGCATCATGGACATAAAGAGCGGCAAAGAACGAACACTGCCGCACGCCATTTACACACTCTCGCCCGACGGCAAGACGGGCATCGTGCCCGATTTTCGCCGCCTCAACGACATGCGCCCGGGCTATGGTTACACGGGCATCGCCGATCCAAATCCGAAGGTGCTCGAGCCGACGGATTCAGGAATATGGCGCGTTGATCTCAAGAGCGGCGAAGCCAAGCTCTTGTTCAGCGTCGCGGATTGCGCCGCGTTCGGAACGTATCCCGACGATGCGCGCGGGGCAAAGAAATGGTTCAATCATTTGCTGTTCAACCAAGACGGCTCGCGGTTTGTGTTTCTGAATCGCTGGCGGCCGACGACCGAAACGACCAAGTTCCGCACGCGCATGATCACCTGTTCCGCCGACGGCCGCGAGATGCATCTCGTTGGCGGTGCTGGCCTGGTCTCGCATTTTATCTGGCGCGATGCGCGGCATCTTTTGATGTGGACCAAGCCGGACGATCATCCGCCGGGATTTTACTTGATCCGCGATCGCAGCGACGTCTTCGAGCAAATCGGCGCGGGCGTGATGACCGTCGATGGGCATTGCACATACCTGCCGGGCTTCGGCGACCGTTGGATTTGCAACGACACCTACCCGGATAAGGAGCGGTTGCAGCATCCGTACCTGTTCGATGTCAACACGCGGACTAAGATTCCGCTGGGTCATTTTTCCAGCCCCAAGGAATACACTGGCGAGGTCCGTTGCGACAATCACCCGCGCTTCAGTCCCGACGGGACCAAGGTCGTGATCGACTCGCCCCACAACAGCGGGCGGCAGATGTATTTGATCGATGTGAGTCAGATCGTGAAGAAGTAAAACACTCAAAGCCCAAGGGTTTATCCCCCATGGATGATTGTTCAGGGAGATCCCAGGGGGTGAACCCCTGGGCTTTGCGGGAGAGATTGCGAAAGCTTCGAAGCAAGCAAGGAATCGACAATGAAAATCTATACCAAGACTGGTGACGAGGGCGAAACAGGATTGTTCGGCGGCGGCCGCGTGCGCAAGGATCATGCGCGGATCGAATCCTACGGCACCGTCGATGAACTGAACGCGGCCATCGGGACCGCGCGCGGGGAAGAACTCGCCAAGGATCTGGATCAGGCGCTGCGCCGGATTCAAAACGATCTCTTCGATCTCGGCGCCGAACTCGCGACGCCGCAGGCGGAAATCCTCAAGACCCGCATCGGCCTGGCGCAGATCGAACAGCTCGAGCAGTGGATCGATGCTTGGGAAACGGAACTGCCGCCGCTGAAAACGTTTATCTTGCCGGGTGGCCTGCGCGCCGCGGGGGAGTTGCATCTGGCACGCACGATTTGCCGCCGCGCCGAACGTTGCGTCGTGCGCTTGACTGAAATCACCGAACAGCCCATCGCCGCCGAGATCGGCGTCTACCTGAATCGCTTGAGCGATTTGCTCTTTGTCGCCGCGCGGTTGGTGAATCAACGCGGCGGGCGCGGCGATGAATTGTGGGAAAAGCGCCAATCCTCTTCGTAGCCAATTTCGTAAGAAATTGGACGCCCTGGGCGAATCCAAAGTCTCACGACTTTGGCTACGGCGCGATCCGCCTTTACGCCCCGGACGCGACAAAGTACGCTTGATTGGCTGCAGCGCGTGTCCCAACCACGGCTGTCGGAACTTCCCCAAGCGGACCTGATGCGATGAAAAAAATCGAAGCCATCATTCGTGACACGAAACTCGATGACGTGAAATCGGGCCTGGCCGAAATCGGCATCCAAGGGATCACCGTCGGTGAGGTGCGCGGCTTTGGCCGGCAAAAAGGGCACACAGAACAATATCGCGGCAAAGAATACTTCGTCGATTTCGTCCCCAAACTCAAGCTCGAAGTCGTTGTCAATGACGAGCAAGTGCGCGAGGTCATGGACACAATCTTGCGCACGGCGCAGACGGGCCAAGTCGGCGACGGCAAGATTTTTGTGATCCCGATGGAGCAAGCCATCCGCATTCGCACGGGCGAACTCGATCAGGCTGCTTTGTAATGATCATTAGCCCCCGTCAATGACGGGGGGGAATCGACTTCGAGCCACAGCAGTACCCGATCTAGAAAACTCCTCCTCACGCGCACATTTTCATCGCAGGGACACCAAGTTCGCATGTCGATTGTCGCCTTTCGGCCGATCGTTCTCACCGGACGGCAAATGTTGGCCGATGGCCGCGAGCGGCTGGCTGCGCAGCATCGCAGCGGTTCCCCGGGCATTCAAGTCTGCGCCGCGCTCACCGAACTTACCGACCAGATCGTGAGTGCGACCTACAAGGCCGCGCTGGCCGAACTCACGGAAAAAGAAATCAAGCAACTTTCCGAAGGCTTGTCCATCGCCGCGCTTGGAGGGTACGGGCGGGGCGATATGGCATTTTATTCGGATGTTGACCTGCTCATCCTGCATAGCAAGGCGGTTGGCTCGCTGGCGAAGAAAGTCGTCAAGGTCTTTGTCCAGGATCTCTACGATATCGGGCTGATCGTCGGGCAAAGCTTGCGCACGGTTGACGAAGCGGTGAAGATGGCCCTCGGCGACGCGAGCATCTTCACCACGCAAGTCGAGGCTCGCCACCTGCTCGGCAGTGAATCGCTCTTTCAAAAGTTCGAGTCCAAGTTCCTACGCCGTGCGCAATGGTCCTGGCGCGGGATCATCAAGCAGATCGAAGAAGCCCGCGGGGAAGAACGCGATCAATTTGGCGGGACGGTGTATCTGCTGGAACCTCATGTTAAACGCTCTTCGGGCGGATTACGGGGACTGCAGTTGCTGCGTTGGATCGGCTTCGCCCGCTACGGCAAACGCGATCCCGACAGCTTGCATCTGATGGGCGTGCTGCATCAGGAGGACCGCGACGCGCTGCGGCGGGCGCGCGAGTTTTTGCTGCGGGTTCGCAATGAGCTGCATTTGCACGCGCATAAGGCCCACGATGTGCTCGACAAAGGCGAGCAAGTCCGCATCGCGGAACTTTTTGGTTACGCCGCGACCGAGGCGATGTTGCCGGTCGAACGGTTCATGCAAGAATACTTCCGGCACACGCAGGCGGTGCGGCAAATCACGAAGCGCTTCGTCGAAGGGGCACAGCCCTACCGGCGGATCGCCGAGTGGCTGGGGCCGTGGATTAGTTACTCGCTCGAGGGCGAGTACCGCGTCGGCCCGCATGCCATCACGGCGACCCGGCAAGGCCAGGCGAACTTGCAGCGCGACCTGACCAATGTGCTGCGTTTGGCACGGCTCGCCAACACATACAACAAGCAGATCGCGTACGGCACATGGAAACTTGTCCGCGATTCGGTGGCTCGCCACCGCGGCGAGCTGTCTCCCGCGGCGCGTCGGCAATTTCTGGAGCTCCTCGACAACCCGGCGCGTTTGGGCGAATTGCTGCGGACCCTGCACGAGCTCGGCGTGCTGGAAAAGTTGATCCCGCAATTTGCCCACGCCCGGAGTTTGTTGCAGTTCAACGAGTACCACAAATTTACGGTCGATGAGCATACCTTGCGCGCGGTCGAAGCGGCGACCGAGTTCGCACAGCGCGACGATCTGTTGGGGGCGACCTACCGTAAATTGCGCGACAAACGATTGTTGCACCTGGCGTTATTGATCCACGATCTGGGCAAAGGGTACGTCGAGGATCATAGCGAGATCGGCCAGCGGATCGCGGCCGAGTTGGCCGGGCCATTCGAGCTTGATGAACATGAAACCGAAACGCTCAAGTTCCTGGTTCACAAACATCTGAGCATGTCACATCTGGCGTTTCGCCGTGACACCAGCGATCCGGCAGTGATCCTGCAATTCGCCAGCGACGTCGGCTCTCCCGAGGTGCTGAGCATGCTTTATGTCCTGACCTGCGCCGATCTCTCGGCGGTGGGGCCGGATGTTTTCAACGATTGGAAGGGCGAGGTACTTGCTTCACTCTACCAACGGACACTGCGCCAACTCACGGGCGAATCGACTAGCCAAGATGACGACCGGCTGCGCACGAAATTGACGGAGTTGCTCGGGATCAATGCGCACACGGAATGGTTTCAGCGGCAGTTGGAGTACTTGCCAAGTGCGTATCTGCACGGCGCTTCGCCCGATCAATTGGCCGATGAACTTCAGCGGCTTTCCAAACTTTCGGCGGACAAGGCCGAGGCTTGGTCCCTGTACTTGCCCGAGAGCCAGACGATGGAATACGTCGTGGCGACGCATGAAAACATCGCCCGCGGCATCTTTCATAAATTGGCGGGAGCGCTAACCAGCCAAGGGCTGCAAATTCTCAGCGCCGATATCCATACTCTGGCCGATGGGCTGGTGCTCGATCGCTTTCGTGTCAAGGATCCCGATTTTGCGAAGAAGCCGGACCAGGATCGCATTGAGCGAGTCAAAGCCGCGCTGCTGAATTCACTGGCCGGGGACGAGCCGCCGGTCTTTCGCAAGCTGTGGCAGCATCGCATAAAATCGCTGGCGGCTAACTTGCATCGCCAACCGACGCGCGTGCGCATCGACAACAACACGTCGGCGAAGTACACGATTCTCGATATCTTTGCGACCGATCAAACGGGCCTGCTCTACACGATCGCCCACCGGCTTTATCAATCGGGTTTAAGTGTTGCGGGGGCCAAGATCGGGACCTACTTGGACCAGGTTGTCGACGTGTTTTATGTGACCGATCGCCTGAGCGGTAAGATTGAAAATGAACAAAGGCTGCGCGATGTACGCCAGCAATTGCTTGATGCGATTGCCCAACTCGAAGCGGGGGCTTAAGTTAAGTGACTAAGGGATCAAGGGGCTAAGGGAATGATCTGATTTCTCTAATCCCTTAGCCCCCTAATCCCTTAGCCCCCTAGTCCCTTAGCCCTTAGTCCCCTCCTATTCTTATCAACCATCGCCGTGCAACAATCAGACGAACCGCTGAATTTTGAACAATCGCTCGCGCGGCTCGAGGAGATCGCGCGGGGGCTTGAGGACAATAAACTGGGACTCAATGACTCTCTGGTGATCTACGAGGAAGGAGTCAAACTCCTTCGCCAATGCCAGGGACTCTTGCAGCAAGCTGAACGCAAGATCGAACTCCTGACCGGCTTCGATGCCTCGGGTCAGGCCGTCACCAAACCGTTTGATGCCGAGGCGACATTCTCGGCAACCGAAGCGGCTTCAGCGGAACAGCGTTTGACTAGAAAGCGGAAAAGTCCTGCAGCTAAAGAAGCGACGCCCCAGGAACCTGTGACAACCAAGGAAACGATTGTTGCCACGACGGAAACCGTCTTCGTGACCAAGCAAACCACGGAGGCTGCGCCTTGGGAAGACTTGCCGGTTACGCAAGATAGCCAAGCCAAATCACCCGATTCCGTGCGAAAAACCTCGTCAAAATCGAATTCTGCAGCCATCGACGATCTAAATCGACTGTTCTAACCCAGCATGATTTGCCACAATGGCTTATCGGGGCTGTTGTTGCGTTCGAATCATGGCCCTCTTGGAAACGTCTACCCTTGGCTAACGCGAGTTTGGATTTGGACTTAGCCGCTGAATTAGCCGAGGTTCGCACGCGGATCGACACGGAATTGGCGGCGATTCTCGATGCCCATCGCCCCGAAGTACCTGCCCGATTACTCGACGCGATGCGGTATTCGCTGCTAGGGAGCGGCAAACGATTACGCCCGGCCCTAGTGTTATGGGCTGCCGAAGCCTGCGGTAGATTAGACAGCAAGGCGGCGTTACCAGGTGCGGCGGCAGTCGAGATGATTCATGCCTATTCGCTGATTCATGACGACCTGCCGGCGATGGACAACGATGACCTGCGTCGTGGCCAACCCACGACTCACCGAAAATTTGACGAAGCCACGGCGATTTTGGCGGGTGATGGGCTGCTAACCCTGGCGTTTGGCGTCCTGGCTCGGCGTTGCGAATCGTCCGCATTGGCGGCAGCGAGTTGCGCTGAACTAGCCACGGCGGCGGGCATTACCGGGATGGTAGGTGGTCAGGCGGACGATTTGGCCGCCGAAGGCCGGTTTGACGCACCGCTTGGCCCACCAAATGCTCAAACAATGCAGTCGATCCACGAGCGAAAAACGGGAGCGATGATCCGGGTGAGCCTCCACCTTGGCGGATTGGCCGCCGGAGCAAATACGAAACAATTGGCGGCTTTGGATGCGTATGGGGCGAATGTCGGCCTCGCTTTTCAGATCGCCGACGATCTCCTGGACGTCGAAGGAACTGAAAACGAGACCGGAAAACGAGTTGGTAAAGATGCCGGTCTAGGTAAAATGACATATCCCGCTCTCTTGGGAGTGGAAACCAGTCGCCAGATGGCTGCTCAACTGATCGAGCGGGCTGTCGCGGCGATTCAACCGTTTGGAACCGCGGCCGGAAAGCTGGAAGCCCTGGCCCGCTACGTTTTGGATAGGAAGCACTAGAAAGGAATCATTGATGTCCGAGATTCTCCCGACGATCGAATCGCCGCGCGACCTGCAAAAGCTGTCGCTGCCGCAATTGGAACAATTGGCAACCGAGATGCGGTTGACCCTGTGCCAGTTGCTCGCGCATCGGACGGCGCATTTCGCTTCCAATCTCGGCGTCGTTGAACTCTGCTTGGCCTTGCATCGCGAGTTTGACTTTGCCCGCGACCGCTTAATCTGGGACACCGGGCATCAGATCTATCCGCATAAGCTGATCACCGGCCGCTACAAGAACTTTGAAACGATTCGGACGCGCGGCGGCCTGATGGGCTTTCCGAATCCGAACGAAAGCCCTTATGACTTGTTCATGACGGGCCATGCCGGCTGCAGTGTCTCGACCGCCTCGGGCTTGCGCTCGGGTGATGTCCTGCGCGGCGAAGACGACCGCTATAGCGTCGCCGTGATTGGCGACGGGGCGTTGCCATCGGGCATCGTCTTCGAGGCTCTCAATAACGCTGGCGGCCTGAAGCAGAAGATGCTCGTCGTCCTCAACGACAACAAGATGTCGATCTGCCCGCGCGTAGGCGGCGTGGCAGAATACCTCGACCGGTTGCGGACGAGCTCGAATTACAAAAACATCAAGCACCAGATTAGCCGCATCCTGAAAAATATTCCCGTCGTCGGCGATTCGACTGAACAGTTCCTTTGGCAGATGAAGGAATCGATCAAGTCCGGCCTGCACATGGGCATGCTTTTCGAAGAGCTGAACTTCCGCTACATCGGACCGATCGACGGTCACAACATTCCGCAGTTGCTCAAGTATCTGCGCATGGTGAAGGATGTCGATCGTCCGGTCTTGCTGCACGTGGTCACGAACAAAGGCCACGGCTTCGCTCCGGCCATGCAAGATCCGGTCTACTACCACACGCCAGCGCCGTTCACTTGCAACGACGAAGAGCAGGTGTTCCCGATCAAGAAAGGTGCCGCGGCCAAGGCGTTCACCGACATCGCCAGCGAGTCGATTCTTGCTGAAATGGACGCCAATCCGCTGGTGACCGTGATGACGGCCGCGATGTGTCAAGGGAACAAACTCGAAGCCGTGCGCGATCGCTTCCCTGCGCGCTTTTTTGACACCGGCATTTGCGAATCGCACGCCGTCGCGTTTGCCGCGGGCCAGGCCAAGACCGGCATCCGCCCGATTGTCGATATTTACAGCACGTTCCTGCAACGCAGCTACGACCAGATCTTCCAAGAGGTCGCGCTGCAGAACCTTCCGGTCGCGTTCATGCTCGACCGTGCGGGGCTTACTGGTCCCGATGGCCCGACGCATCACGGGATGTTCGACATTGGCTACATGCGCTTGTTCCCGAACATGACGGTCATGGCCCCGGGCGATGCTTGGGACCTGCGTCAGATGGTGAACTGGTCGCTGAAGCATGACGGCCCGACATCGATTCGCTATCCCAAGGCCACGGCCGACGAGATCAGTGCCGCTGAAGTTGGCGGCGAGCGCGAGCCAATCGAACTCGGCCGTTCCGAGGTTCTCCATTGGGGCGAAGACGGGATGCTCATTGCTTGCGGTTCGCTGCTCAGCGAAGCCCGCACCGCGGCTCAGAAATTGCGCAACGAAGGTTACGACGTTGGCGTGATCAATGCCCGCTTTATCAAGCCGCTTGATACGGAAACGATTCTCAAGGCAATCTCGCATAGCGGGTTTGTCCTGACAATCGAAGAGGGCGCGCTCATGACGGGCTTCGGCAGCGCCGTGCTCGAAGCGGCCGCAGACGCCGGCATCGCGGCGACCAATATCACACGTCTCGGCGTGCCCGACCGGTTTGTCGAACACGGCGAGCGCGGCGAACTGCTGGCCGAACTTGGTCTTGATGCGTCTGGCATTGCCCATGCGGCTCGCGATGCTGCGCACCGCGCAGGAATCTTTGCGGCCGAGCCGACGCAACGCCGGGTAGTGTAATTGAAAAATTGGCATATCTATGCACAAGTGGCGTCGGATATTCTTGGTCGTGGTCATTCTCGGCGGCGCTGCCTTTGCCGTGATCTATTTCCTGCAGGGCTTGCCTTCGTCGGTGGCAAAAGCTCTGCGTGAGGCCGATTCGTTCGAGCTTTTGTCCCTCGATCCGGCGCACAATCGGCCGGACGCCGACTTCCACGGCTACAAAGTCCTCGGCCGGATGCAGATCACCGATCCCGCCACGCGTCGCAAACTTTACGATGCGTTGCAGGCCGGAGCAAGTTGGAATCCTCCCGTGGGGATGAAATGTTTCGATCCGCGCCACGCGATTAGCGTCACGACCAACGGGCACAACACCTACTTGCTGATCTGCTTCGAATGTTTACAGGTCGAAGTTTATGCGGGTGAAGCGCCTGAAATGAAATTCATCGTCAATCGAACACCCGAACCTGTGTTCGACCAAGTGCTGCAAGACGCGGGTGTGCCCCTCGCGCCAAAGTCGCAGTGAAAATTTATCGTTCGTGATAAGACCCAAGCGGCGCTCAAGAACTCCTCGGGGATGATTGGCGTGCAATAATGCATCGGGGATTTCGTCGATTATTGATGAAGAAGTTTCACTATGTTGCGTCTGGGCCTATGTTGCACGTTCCGCGATCAGCCAATCAAGTTCGCGAACACGACGGTCACGGCTTGCGTCAAATTGCCGCGGCCAGCAGCGCTTGCGAAGCTGGACGCGATTTGCCAAGCCAACGCGGCAGCCCTTCGTGAAGCGCTCGCGTATTGCGCGGCGCACGGCATTGGCTGCTTTCGGGTCAACAGCCAGATATTGCCGCTCAAGACGCATCCAACCCAAGGTTATCACATCGAGGAGCTGCCCAATGCAGCGGCGATCGTGGCGGCGTTTCAGGAGTGTGGGCAATTCGCGCGCGAGCAAAACATCCGTACTTGTTTTCATCCCGATCAGTTCGTGGTCTTAAATTCGCGCCGCCCGGATGTCGTTGAGGCTTCGCTGCGTGAGCTCGAGTATCAAGCCGAGGTCGCCGAGTGGATCAATGCCGATGTCGTCAACATTCACGGCGGCGGCGCGTTTGGCGACAAGTCGGCCGCGCTCGCGGACTTTGCCCGCACGTTCGAGCGTCTCTCACTGCGCGTGCAGAGCCGCTTGACCGTGGAAAACGACGACAAGATATTCACGCCGGCCGATCTGCTGCCGCTCTGCACATCGCTCGGCATTCCGTTGGTTTACGACGTCCATCATCATCGCTGTTGCAAGGATCAGTATTCCGAAGACGAGGCGACCGCGCGCGCCGTCGCGACGTGGAACCGCGAGCCGATGTTTCATCTTTCGAGCCCGCTCGAAGGATGGAACGGTCCCAAGCCCGAGCGGCACCATGATTTTATTGACGCGAGTGATATGCCCGAATGTTGGCGAGGGCTAACCGCTACAGTCGAAGTCGAAGCCAAGGCGAAAGAGGCGGCGGTGTTGAAGCTAATGCATGATTTGAAAAATTTGAATCCGCCGAAATTGCGGAAAAAATCTTAACGCGACGCGTAAGCGAGGGCCATCTGCTCCGACTGCAAGAATGGATTAGAAGAACGTATAACTCATGATTCAAGGCTAGCTCCGGCCATGTTGACTCCGTCTGCCAGCGCTGCAGACTAACTGCTACTCTTGCATCCAGTTTCTTTGTCTGAACCCAGGGAAATGGGTTTACTAAGGCGAATGAAACCCAGTTTTCTGCTAGAAATTGCAAGCATCGCGTGAATGGCACAGCGCTTGCAATGTCGAGGTACAAAAGATATCCACATGGAGTTGAAGAGATGAATTACCTCGCCCTGGCTAGTGATTACGACGGAACACTCGCGACCGATGGCCGTGTCGCGGAGATGACATTGGCGAAGTTGCGCATCTTGAAGAAGAGCGGCCGTAAAATCATTCTCGTCACCGGCCGCGAGTTGCCTGAACTGCTCTGCATTTTTCCAGAGATCGATCTTTGTGATGTCGTTGTCGCCGAAAACGGCGCGGTCTTGTATTGGCCGCAAGATCAAAAGGAAGAGATCCTAGGCGAGGCTCCGACGCCCGAGTTTATCGCCGAGATGGACAAGCACGGCGTGCTCCCGTATTCCATTGGCCGCGTGATTTTTGCAACCTGGCGGCCGCATGAGTCAATCGTACTCGAAGTGATTCAACGTCTGGGGCTCGGCTACCAGATCATCTTCAACAAAAAGGCCGTGATGGTTTTGCCCGCGGCGATTAACAAAGCAACGGGTTTGACCAAGGCGCTTGAGCGGCTGGAAATCAATGGCGATAACTGCGTTGGGGTCGGAGACGCGGAAAATGATTTTGCGTTTCTCGATATCTGCGGCGTCGCGGTTGCTGTTGAGAACGCGCTCGACTCGCTCAAAGGGCGCTGCGACCTAGTCACGAGCAAAGACCACGGCGCAGGCGTCGAGGAATTGATCGATCAGATGGTCGGCAGTGACCTGCAAAATCTTGGCCGCCGCCGTGCTCGCAAAGAAACCGTCGAGCGTTCGATCGATCACGCCGAGAATTTGAAAACGTAAGTCCCGTAGCCAAAGTCGTGAGACTTTGGACGATCGAAGAAGATAATTTGCTTAGCCCACAACACATCCAAGGTCTGACGACCTCGGCTACAAACGCAACCAGGAATTTATGGACATCCTCGTGATCGATATCGGCGGAACCTCGGCCAAGCTGTGGCACACCGCGCACGATGAACATATCAAGTTCGACTCGGGCAAAGAATTTACGCCGGAAAAATTAGTCAGCGAAGTCAAGGAACTCACAAAAGATTGGCAATACGAAGCCATTGCTCTGGGGCTCCCTTGCCGGGTGAGCAACGGCAAACCGGTTGAAGATCCGCAGAACCTCGGCTCGGGCTGGGTTGGGTACAATTACGCTTCGGCGTTTGGGCTCCCCGTGCGCATGATGAACGATGCCTGCTTGCAAGCGCTGGGAAGTTACGACAGCGGGCGGATGCTGTTTATCGGACTCGGCACGGCCGTTGGTTCTGCGTACATCGCCGAGCGGTTGATCCTGTCGCTCGATCTGGGCCGCTTGATGCACGCCAAAGGAAGTGTCTTTGAACTGCTCGGCGATAAAGGTCTGGAAAAACTTGGGACCAAAAAGGCTCAGGAAGTCTTGAACGAGATCGTGCCGATGCTCAAGTCGGCGATGATGGCCGATTACATCGTACTCGGCGGCGGCAGCGCGAAGAAATTCGATAGCCTGCCCGATGGCGTCCGCCGCGGCCACAATCGGACCGTCGTCGAAGGGGGCCGGAAGCTGTGGGAAGAACTCAACGATCCGGCGGATAAAGGAAGCACCGATTGGGTGGTGATTTAAGGGCCTATCCCAGAACCTATTTGGACGGGAAAACGCCCGGAATATTAACCCGACGCGTAAGCTAGGCTCGTGTGACGTCGAATTCTTGTGTCTGGAAATCGAGTCTGCTAGCCGCTTTAACGAAGCATGAAATCAAGTTCAACGAATACTCCCACCTTGCTAACGCTGCGGGTTAAAATTCTACGTGGCATCCAAAGTCTCACGACTTTGGCTACAACAGAATGCCACGGACAAAAAGACGCAGCAGATCAAACGTGCCTGGATCGGCTAGAATCGAGCAGCGAAACAACACCAGAGCGGAGGCCAATTGGCCTCCGATTCTATTCACGGACATGCAAGCGAAGGGAAGGATTGAATCATGCCGGCCATGAAAAACGCAACACAACAAAAACGCAAGTTTGCGATCGGCGCCGAGGTGCAACCCGGCGGCGGCGTTCACTTTCGCGTCTGGGCACCGCGGCGAAACAAAGTCTGCGTGGTATTCCCCGATGATGTGACGGAAGCGAACTCGCCGCGGTTCGTGGCGCTGCATGCCGAAGACAACGGCTATTACTCCGGCTTTTGTCCTACCGCCAAAGCCGGCGACAAATACGCTTTTCTCTTGGACGACGACCAGAAACCGTATCCTGATCCGATGTCGCGTTTTCAGCCCGAAGGTCCGCATGGATACTCGCAGATTATCGATCCGTCTCAGTATGCATGGCGTGATGAGGGCAGGCCTGGCTTCTCGATTAAGGGCCAAGTGATCTACGAAATGCACATCGGCACGTTCACACGTGGCGGCACCTGGGCCACAGCGATAGAGGAACTGCCGGCGCTCGCGGAGTTGGGCATCACGCTGCTCGAAGTCATGCCGGTCGCCGATTTTCCGCACAAGTTTGGCTGGGGTTACGATGGTGTGAATTTGTTCGCGCCGACGCGCTTGTACGGCGAGCCGGACGACATGCGGCGGTTCGTTGATGCGGCGCATGCTCTTGGGATGGGCGTAATTCTCGACGTCGTCTACAACCACTTTGGACCCGATGGCAATTATCTGGCCCAGTTTTCCGAGGATTACATCTCGAAGCAGGGAAAAACCGACTGGGGCGAGGCGATTAATTTCGACGGCCCAAATTCGAAACAGGTGCGGGAATTCTTTTACACCAACGCTGCGTACTGGATTGCCGAATTTCACCTGGATGGTTTTCGTTTGGACGCAGTGCACGCGATCTTTGATCGATCCGGTTATCACATCTTGCAAGAGATCGAAGATCGGGTTCGCAAAGCCGCTGGCGGCCGCGAGACGATCATGATCGTCGAAAACGAGTTTCAGGACTCGAAGCTTCTCAAGGAGATCGCCCAGGGCGGGCACGGCATCGATGCCGCTTGGAACGATGACTTTCATCATGCCGCGCGCGTGGCGATGACCGGACACTCGGATTACTACTACGGCGACTATCGCGGCACGCCCCAGGAACTCATCTCGGCGGTTAAGTGGGGCTACCTGTATCAAGGCCAATGGAACATGCGGCAGAAACACCCGCGCGGCACGCCGGGTTTTAGGCTGCCGGGGTACAAATTTGTGCATTTCCTGCAGAACCATGATCAAGTCGGCAACACGCCGGGCGGACATCGGTATCAGAAACTGACATCGCCGGGCAGGCTGCGCGCCTTGACCGCGCTGTTGTTGCTCGGCCCGAGCACGCCGATGCTGTTCCAAGGTCAAGAGTTCAACGCCACGACGCCGTTTCATTACTTTGCCGATCATGAACCCGAGGTTTCCAAAATGGTTCGGCAGGGGCGGGTCGAGTTTATGCGTTTGTTCCGCCGGCTTGGCAAAGACGATGCAAATCAATTGGTACCCGATCCCTGTGCGCCGGAAACGTTCGCGGCCTGCAAGTTGGACTTTGCGGAACGCGAAAAAAATGGGGACGTGGTCTTGCTGCATCGGGATTTGTTGCGCTTGCGGCGCGAGGATCCGATCTTCGCGGCGCAGGATGGCGAGCAGATGCATGGCGCGGTCTTGGCACCTGAAGCGCTGTTGCTGCGTTTCTTTGGCGAAAACGATGACGATCGAGTGTTGATCGTCAATCTCGGAAATGATTTCGAGTGGATTCCGACCCCCGAACCGTTGATGGCCCCGCCCGAGGGGAAGCGTTGGGAGCGGCTTTGGTCGAGCGAAGAACCCGATTACGGCGGCTCAGGCTCGGGGATTCACGACATGGAAAATCTCTGGTTCCCTGGCCATTCGGCGGTTGTGCTTAAAGCGGTGAGTGCGACGTGATCATAGAAGCCCGACGCGTCAGCGAGGGAGAAATGCGATTTTCGTAGTAAACTTTGATTCATCGCTATGACGCAAGCGGATGGGTAGCTACCCATCTGCTTGCGTCATAGCAAGAAAATCTCGCCCTCGCTACGCTACGGGCTGCAAATATATTTCCTGACTTTATCGGAGCATAAGGAATGTCCGTAGATTGGTACAAGGACGCCGTTATTTATCAGTTGCACGTCCGCTCCTTCTTTGACAGCACGGGCGATGGAATCGGCGATTTTCCAGGGCTGACGCAAAAGCTGGATTACCTCCAGGATCTGGGCATCACGGCGATTTGGCTGATGCCGTTTTATCCTTCGCCGCTGCGCGACGACGGGTACGACATCGCGAACTATCGCGAAATCAACCCGATGTACGGGACGCTCAAGCAGTTCAAAGCCTTTGTCAAAGCAGCCCACGCGCGCGATCTGCGTGTGATCACCGAACTCGTCATCAACCACACATCGGACCAGCACCCATGGTTTCAAAAAGCTCGCACGGCGAAACCCGGCAGCACGGCGCGCAACTTTTATGTCTGGAGCGACGATCCGACAAAGTACAAGGAAACGCGCATCATCTTTACCGACTTCGAGCCGTCGAATTGGACCTGGGATCCAGTCGCGCAGTCGTACTTCTGGCACCGGTTTTACTCGCATCAGCCGGACCTGAACTTTGACGAGCCCGAGGTTCACAAAGCGGTCCTCGGGGCGTTGCATTTCTGGCTCGAAATGGGTATTGATGGGCTGCGGTTGGACGCGATTCCGTACCTTTACGAGCGCGAGGGGACGAACTGCGAGAACCTGCCCGAGACACATGCCTTCTTGCAAAAGCTCCGCGCGTATGTCGATGAACACTTCCCCGGCCGCATGCTCTTGGCCGAGGCGAATCAGTGGCCCGAGGATTCGGTCGCGTACTTCGGCACGGGGAACGAATGCCACACGGCGTTTCATTTTCCGCTGATGCCGCGGCTCTACATGGGCCTGCACAGCGAGGACCGCCTGCCGATTCTGGACATCCTGGAGCAGACGCCGGCGATTCCGGATAATTGCCAGTGGGTAATTTTCCTGCGCAATCACGATGAACTGACGCTGGAAATGGTGACCGACGAAGAACGCGACTACATGAACCGCGCGTATGCGCTCGATCAACAGATGCGGATCAACGTCGGCATTCGCCGACGCTTGGCGCCGCTCCTCGGTAACAATCGAAACAAGATCGAGCTGATGAACGGGCTGTTGTTTTCGCTCCCCGGGACGCCGGTCATTTATTACGGCGATGAAATCGGGATGGGCGACAACGTGTATCTCGGCGACCGCAACGGCGTGCGCACGCCGATGCAATGGAGCAATGACCGCAACGCGGGCTTCTCGCAAGCCAATCCGCAGAAACTCTTTTCACCGCTGATCATCGACCCCGAGTATTCATACGAAACGATCAACGCCGAGACGCAGCAGCGCAATCCCGAGTCATTGCTCTGGTGGATGCGGCGATTGATCGCGTTGCGGCAGCGCTACTCGGCCTTTGGCCGAGGGACGTTCGAAGCCCTCTCGCCCGACAACCCCAAGGTGTTGGCATTTTTGCGGCACTTCGAGGATCAAACGATTCTTGTGGTCGCGAACTTGTCGCGGTTCACGCAATACGCAGAGCTCGATCTGTCGGCGTTTCCCGGCGCGCGGCCGTTGGAAATTTTCGGTCAGTCGCACTTTCCGCCGGTGGGGCGGACAAATTACCCGTTGACGCTGGGACCATATGGCTTTTATTGGTTTGCATTGGAGCCGACGAACGTGGCTGGCGAGCACAAAAGTTTGCCCGAGTTGCAGCTTCCTGAAAAGTGGCAAGACTTGTTTACCGGAAGCCATCGCCGTGCGGCGGAGCGGCTCTTGGCCAAGATCCTGCCGCGCCAGCGATGGTTCGGCGGCAAGAGACGGGTCATTCAAGCGGTCCACATCGCGGATCAAGCGCCGCTCGGACCCAAGTCCGATCCCGATGAATTCCTCTGGCTGGCAATCGATGTGCAATACAGCGTCGGCCATAGTGAACACTATTCGCTGCTGGTCGGCCATGCGTGGGGCGACGTCGCCGAACGGCTAACACTCGATTTCCCTAACTCAGTTCTCGCCATCACGCATCATCCCGCGGGAAAAGAGTCGGGCGTTCTCTTTGAAGCGGTCAGCACAGCTGCAGGTGCCGCTGCGCTCTATGAAACCATCGCCCGCGAGCGTGAAATCAAAACCGAGCATGGCACACTCGTTGCCCGCGACCGCAGCGAGAAACTTCCCCCCATCCCCGCCGAAACCGTGCGCCATGCCATGGGCTCCGGTTCCGAACAAAGCAATACCTCAGTAGTTCTGGGCGAGAAACGTATCTTTAAGATGCTCCGCCGCATCGAGCCCGGCGTGCATCCCGAATCGGAACTCGTCGAAGCGCTGACCAAGCAGGACCACTTCCCGCGGCTAGCGCCGGTGCATGGTTCGATCGAATACCGCCGAGATGGCCAGCCCGCGACGCTGTTGAACCTCTTGCAGACGTATTACCCCGAGGCGATTAACGCGCGGCAGATGATGATGGAATGGCTGGGACGATACTTGGAGAGCATCGTCGCCCGCGCCGAACCGCTGCCCCCCTGCCCTGCCCTGGCCCATGACCATGTCTGGCAAGCATCGTTCGCCGAGATTCCGCGGGTCATCAAAGACGCGGTAGGAAGCTTCTGGGAACAAGCACACTTGCTCGGCCAGCGCACGGGTGAAATGCATGCGGCGCTGGCGAAGCTCAAGGGGCCGGCGTTCGATGCTGAACCCTTCACACCGATATACCAGCGTGAATTGTATCAGACCGCGCGCAAACGTGTGACCAAAACGTGGCATCAACTGCGGACCGATAACACACTCCCCGAGCAGGTGAAAGATTTGACCAAGCAGGTACTCAACCTGCAAGAGAAACTGCTCGCCGAGTTGCATGAAATCTTGGAGCATCCGTATGAATCCCTGCGGATTCGCTGCCACGGCGATTATCACTTGGCCCAGGTTCTTTATACGGGCAAGGATTACATCATCATCGACTTCGAGGGTGTGCCGGCAGCGAGTCTCGTCACGCGGCGCAGCAAGCAATCGCCGCTCCGCGATGTTGCTGGCATGATCCGCTCGCTGCATTACGCGGCCGAAGATAGTTGTGCCCGCTTTGGGCAAGTCGCGGGGAACTCGGTGACCGCGGCGCAGCAATGCAAAACGGCGACGGCGTGGTGGTACACGGCAACGCTAACGGCGTTCTTACAAGGCTACCGCGATGCGACCGCGGGTCTCGGGCTATTGCCCGACAACAATGCGTCGATCGCTCGGTTGCTTGGTTTTTATCTGCTGGAAAAGGTAGTGAACGAGTTATCATACGAGTTAAACCATCGACAAGAATGCGTCGGATCGGCGCTGAGTGGGGTGATCGAGTTGCTGGGTTGAAAGCTCGAGGCATAAGCCAGGGTGTGATCTGATTTTGGATCCCGTAGCGTTGGCGAGGGCGACAAAAAGCCCTTAGTCCGACCATTATTACGCGTATTCGTAACCTATACTTCTCTGAATACTCCCACCATTAGAGTTTTTCGGAGCAGTGAATTATGGGGACGCGAATCGAAAACGAAGCGCAAGGCGTAATGGATTGGCTCGTCGGCAAATGGCAATGGCCGCTCGCGGGACTGTTTGCCGCGGGACTGCTGTTCGCGGTGACACCTGTCTTCGGCGCCGTTGCCGGTTGGGCCGTGACGCTGGTCTGGCTGCAACTGCCGCTCTACATGGTGCACCAGTTCGAAGAACACTACCACGACCGGTTTAGGCTGTACTTGAATAAAAACGTCGCGCACTGCGACGCGCTGACTCCTAGCGGTGCATTCTGGATCAACTCGCTCGGCGTGTGGGGCATCGATATTGCCATGTTATACATCGCAATGTTCATCAACCCGGCGTTCGCCCTCGCCGCGTTCTACTTGCCGATCGTCAATGCTCTAACTCACATCCGCGAAGCCGTCGCGCGCCGCGAATACAATCCGGGGCTTTGCACCAGCGTGTGCTTGTTCCTCCCGCTGGGGGCTTTGTCGCTGTGGCGGGTCTCGATTGATTCAGCGGCGACCTTGCACGATCAGGTACTCGGACTATCAATTGCCATCGCGATTCACCTGGCGATCATCGTCTACATCGTCGCCCGGGTTAGAAAAATCCGGGGGCTGAGTGCGAGAACGGCGGCTGTTTGAGATTGAGCTAGTTAAACGCTATGACGCAAGCGGGTGGGTAGTCTACCCATTCGCTTGCGTCATAGCGATTACTGGGGAGAAATGTTTATCGCCTTCGCTTACGCTTCGGGCTGCTAATCACGCTTTCTTCTTCGGCTTCGCTGTCGCGGCTTTCGGAGCAGCCTTCTTGCGGCCCTTAGCGACAACCGGCGCGAGGGATTGCAGCGGTTCGCCGTCGCAGAAGACGGCGATTGAGCAGGGTTGCAACTCGAATGCTGTCCCTTCGGCCGTGCTTTGCTCCGCGTCGGCATGCGATGTGTCGAAGAGCAGACGCCACGGATGACCCGACGGCGGCGGTGGGAGCGTGTACTTGATCGCCTTGAGATGATCCGTATTGAACAGCAGCAAAATCGAATCGCCCGTGATTAGTTCCCCCATGCGATCTACGTCGATCTTGCCGCCGTGGAGTATGACCGCGAGCGTACGGCGCTCGGGATCGTTCCATTGTTCTTGCGGCAGCAGCGACGCATCTTCGGCGTGCCAGGTGATCTGCGGCGATTCGCTCGCGGCGTTGATAAACTTGGCCCGTTGAAAGACCGGCTGCTCGCGCCAGAGTTGCGTCACGCGGCGGGCAAACGCGAGCAACTCGGATTGGTCTGGCCGATGATTCCAATCGAGCCACGAGATTTCGCTGTCCTGGCAGTAGGTGTTATTGTTGCCGTCTTGCGTGCGCGCGAATTCGTCGCCGGCGACGATCATCGGCGTCCCTTGCGAGAGGAGCAGTGTCGCGAGGAAGCTGCGCATCTTGCGCTGACGAAGTGTATTGATCGCCGGATCGTCGGTGGGGCCTTCGACGCCGCAGTTCCAACTGATGTTGTCATCCGAGCCGTCGCGGTTTTCTTCGCCGTTGGCTTCGTTGTGCTTGTGGTCGTACGAGACGAGATCGTTCAAGCAGAACCCATCGTGCGCCGTGACAAAGTTGATGCTCGCATGCGGCCGGCGATTCGTCGTTTCGTAGAGATCGCTCGAGCCGCAGAACCGCGTCGCAAATTCCCCGAGCACGCCGCTGTCGCCTTTCCAAAACCGACGAATGCAGTCGCGGTACTTGCCGTTCCATTCAGACCAGAGGAACGGAAAGTTGCCGACCTGATAGCCCCCATCGCCGAGATCCCACGGCTCGGCGATGAGCTTGACCTGCGAAATGATCGGGTCTTGGTGGATGATGTCAAAGAACCCGCCGAGTTTATCGACCTCATACAGTTCGCGTGCGAGTGTGCTTGCCAAATCGAACCGAAACCCATCGACGTGCATCTCGGTGATCCAATAGCGCAGGCTATCCATGATCATCTGCAGCACGCGCGGGTTGCGCATGTTGAAGGTGTTCCCGCAGCCGGTGAAGTCCATGTAATGCCGCGGACTCTCGGGAGATAGCAGGTAATACGCCGCGTTATCGATCCCACGAAATGAGAGCGTCGGGCCGAGTTGGTTCCCTTCGGCGGTGTGGTTGTAAACGACGTCGAGAATTACTTCGATACCCGCCGCGTGCAGGTTGCGGACCATCGTTTTGAATTCGCGCACGGCATCCTCGGGATGCCCGCTGCGCGCGGCCCAACTGTGATGCGGTGCGAAGAAGCCGAGTGTGTTGTAGCCCCAGTAGTTGACCATCCCCTTGTCGACTAGGTGCCGATCGTCGGCGTGGTAGTGGACGGGCAACAATTCGACAGCCGTGATGTTGAGCGACTTCAGGTAGCGGATCGATGCATCGCTGCCCATGCCGGCGTAGGTGCCGCGCAGTTTTTCCGGCACATCGGGATGGAGCTTCGTGAAGCCCTTCACATGGGCTTCGTAGATGATCGTTTTGTTCCACGGCACTGCGGGCGGTCGATCGTTGCCCCAGGTGAACGCTGGATCGATCACAACGGCCAACGGCGCGAACGCCGCATTGTCGCGATCGTCCATAGCCAGATCGGCTGCCTCATCGCCGATTTTGTAACCCCAATCTTCGTCCGCCCACTTGAGATCGCGGCCGATCGCCTTGGCATAGGGATCGAGCATGATCTTGTTCGCGTTAAAGCGATGGCCCTTCTCCGGTTCGTAGGGGCCATGAACGCGATAACCATAGAGCTGACCCGGCAAGGCATCGGGCAGGTAAGCATGCCAGACCAAATCGGTTTGCTCGGTCAAAGGAATGCAAAGCGATTCTTGCGTCGCGTCGGCGCTATCAAAGAGGCAGAGCTCGACCTGGGTCGCGTTTTCCGAATAGAGGGCAAAGTTCACCCCGCTGCCATCCCATGTCGCGCCTAGTGGATATGGAGTCCCGGGCCATACACGCATTTCCATTACAAGTTCTCGTGATAGTTATTGAAGAAGAGAAAAGATCAGTGAAAAGTACGCGATGTGTGTGTGCGCGTGAGAATTGATTTATCGCTATGACGCAAGCGAATGGGTACGCTACCCATTCGCTTGCGTCATAGCGATTTTGCACTTACAAAGTCCCATGCAATATAGCGACCGGGAACGACGATAGTAGAGTGCGCATGGAAAGCGTCGGGCCAGAATCGCCGGTTTGCGATTCGAGTTCCGCACCGCTGAGCAGATGCCGCCAGCGCCGCGGCGCGGCAGACGGCATGACGAGGGTCGTTCCCTGCCACCAATTCGAAAGCGGCCAACTGCCGTTAGGAGGATGCTCCGCCGTTTCCTGCCACGCGGGCCAGCATCGCCGCGGCGCGACACAAACCAGCCACTCGCGATGATCGGTGCGGGCAAAAGCCGTCTGCTGGAGTTCTCGCGAGCCTTGGCATGTGAGGGGAATAAAATCACTCTCGAACAAAACCGGATGTTCACGGCGAAATTTGAGTGTCCGGGCAATCATGTGCAGCTTGTTGCGTTCGTCAGGCCAACTGCTGAGCAACTCGCGTGCAAGTTGCGGCAAGTCTTTCTTTGCCCCGACTTCCAACTCCGCAAGCAGTTTTGCGCGTAGTGCAAAATCAACCGGTCGGCGATTGTCGGGATCGACCAGGCGAAAGTCCCACAGCTCGCTCCCTTGATAAAAGTCCGGCACGCCGGGCGAGCACATCTTGAGTAAGCACTGGGATAGACTGTTCAGGTAGCCCGCCGGGGCGATCTGGTTGACGAACTCGGTGAGCGACTTGCAAAACGAGTTACTCCCTTCGCCGATGATCGTTTCGATGAAGTGATAGACGGCCGCTTCGTGGCGTTGGTTTGGATGGAGCCAGCTCGTATGAGTCTTGGCTTCGCGGAGTGCCTTTTCAAAGTAAGTCACAATGCGCTGGCGATACGTTTGCCACTCGTGTCGGCTCTGTTGATCGAGCGGCCAAGTCCCGGCGAGTGTTTGGTAGATTAGGTACTCTTCGTTCGGCGTCGGAGTCTCTTCGCCTTCGACCGGCTTGCGCACGGGGGCGTTCATTTCGTGCCAATGCTTGACCGCCTCACTCCAGAGTTGCGGAACCTCGCTCAGGACATTCAAGCGCGCGCGCATGTCTTCGCCGCGCTTCGTGTCGTGGGTCGAGGTCGTGAGCATTGCGCGCGGCCAGTTGGATTGCCGATCCTCGAGCTCGCGATGAAAGTCAGCGATGGTCCCGGCGCCGGCGTTCGGATGTCCGCCGACTTCGTTCAGGGACGCGAGCGGGTAGAAGCGATAGAAGGCAGTGTCTTCGAGACCTTTGGCTGTGACGGGTCCGGTGACTTGCTGAAACTTGATGATGAATTGGCTGCGGAGGACGCGTAGCTCCTCGGGAATCGTCTCTTGATTTTGCTCGAGCAGGATCGATTCGATAAAGTCGAAGTACGATGGATCGGTCGAGGCTTGGCGGCGTTTCGCTTCCCGCACGGCGAGTTGCAGATGCCGGCGAACTTGTTCGCGGGCCTCGCCTTGACCTGGCCGAAAATAGGTCCGATACACGGGAAAACAGGCGACAATCTCGCGCAGCGCGCGCTGCAACGCCGGCCGGGTAAAGTCCCGAGAGTTACGCTGCCGTTCGGCCAGCCTGCTCAGTTGATGTGCTAACACGATCAACTCGCTCGACAGTGACGCGCCCAGAATGGTGCGCTTGCTTTCGTAGAGGATCTGCGGATAGCGCGGCGACTCGTCGAGAAACTCGTCGTAAATCCGCCGCAGAGGGCGTATGCCTTGCGGATCGAGGTGCAATGCCGTTAGCGTATTCAAAAATTCATAGCCGGTTGTGCCATCGATCGGCCATTCGCGTGGCAGTGCTTCGCCTTCGCCGAGAATTTTTTCCACGAGCAAGTACGGCCGCGCTGGTACCGCGTGACCCGCCTCGCGTGCTTTGTTCAAGGCTTCGGTCGCGCTGGCTGCGAGCTTGTCGAGATACGCTTGCGGATCGGCGAGCCCATCAAGGTGATCGCAGCGCAGGCCACTGATCCAACCTTGCTCCATGAAGGCCAGGGCCTTGTGATGCACGGCGTCGAAAACGGCGGGTTCCTCGACGCGAATCGCGGCGAGCGAATCGACGTCGAAAAAGCGGCGGTAATTGATCTCGTCCGTCGCCACGCGCCAATAACAGAGCCGATACGGCTGGGCTTCGAGCAAGGTCTCGAACCGGTCAAAACTTCCCGGATGGCCAGCAGTGCCGTTCATGATACGGAGCGTTTCCTGCACCGCGAAGTCGACTGTGCGTTGACGGCTGAGTTCGGCCCAACGTTGTTTCACGTCTTCGCTGAGTTTGCTCCGTTGGCGAATCGAAAACTCATCGCTGTGAATCGAGGGCGGGATGTTTTTGACTCGCTCCAGGACCAACTCGATCGCTGCCGCGTGTTCGACGCAGTCCGCCTCTTGTGGGTCAAGTGCTTCGCGTACCGCTTCGAGGATCGACTTCCAACTGCGCGGGTCAGTCGGAAAAACTCGGTCCGCGTAACGGATCGCAAATTGTTGCTCATACCGGATCAGTTCGAGGCCCCCGGATTCGAGGACGTTGCCGAATTGATCGCCTAGGATCGGCAGGAGGACTTTCCCTTCTTGCGAAAGCTTCGGCGGGAACCAGTCGATGTCAAAGTAGTTCGCGTACGGGGTGCAGGCCCCGTTTTGCAGCACCTCGCGCCACCAGCCATTATTGCGTTCGTTGATGCCCATGTGATTGGGGATCAGGTCGACGAGGATTGTCATCTGTTCGTCCGCGGCCGCAACCGCAAGCGCGGCAAAATCCTCTTCCGTCCCGAGCGACGGCTCCAGCATCCCATGATCGACGACATCATAACCGTGTGTGCTGCCGTCGTTGGCGCGAAAGATCGGCGCGAGGTACAGCGTGCTGATCCCCAGCTTGGCCAAGTAGGGAATCAACGCACGCACTTGAACGAAGGTCAAATGCGCATGAAGTTGCAGCCGATAGGTCGAGGAGACTGTAAGCGTTTCAGAGGAACTCATTTACGATGCATTCGGTTTCAAAAATCGCTTCAGGAATTATGGTTTCAATCCAGCCAAGCTGAATTGCGAGGGGCCAAGCGCCGCTGAAAAATTGAGCCAATGGAGGAAAACATCAAAATAGGCTTATTTCGGATATTTTAAGCAGATTTCATTCCATAAACTATCGCCGACGGTTGGAAACTAACTTGGCAAGTCGCATAATGGCGAAATCGATCTGGCCCAATCTTGATCGCCTCACCTTATTCACTGAGTCAAAAGCCCATGCCTGCCTCGCGACTATCGTTGATCCTGTTCCTTTTCGCAATAAGACAAGTTGTCGCAACGGCCGAGGAGCCAACGCGACTCAGTATTGCGGAGCCGACGCGACCCAGTATTGCGGAGCCGACGCGACCCAGTATTGCCCAGCCCGCGCGGCCGAACATCATCGTCATTATGAGCGATGACATGGGTTACTCGGACATCGGCTGTTATGGCGGAGAGATCCCAACGCCGACGCTCGATGCGCTCGCCAGTGATGGCTTGCGGTTCACACAATTCTACAACATGGCGCGCTGCTGCCCGACGCGCGCGTCGTTGCTCACGGGGTTATATCCGCATCAAGCGGGTGTAGGCCACATGATGAACGACCAAGGCCACGAGGGCTATCGCGGCGAACTGAATCGCCAGTCGATGACCATTGCCGAAGTGCTGCGGCCCGCAGGTTATCGCACGTACATGACGGGCAAATATCACGTCACGACGTCGACGAATGGCAAGGACAAATCGAACTGGCCGTTGCAGCGCGGCTTCGAAAAATATTACGGCACGATCACCGGTGCGGGAAACTTTTTTGATCCTAACACCCTCGTGCGGCAAAACGAAATGATCACCGCTGCGACCGATGCGGCTTACAAACCAAAGTCGTATTACTACACGGACGCGATCAGTGACAACTCGGTCGATTTTCTCAAGCAGCATCAAACGGAATCACCCGACAAACCGTTCTTCATGTACGTTGCCTACACCGCCGCGCACTGGCCGATGCACGCACCGGAGGAGGAGATCGCCAAGTTCAAGGGAAAATACGATGGCGGTTATGAACCGCAGCGCGCGGCACGCTTAGTGAAGATGAAGGAATTGGGCTTGGTGCCAAAGGAGATTGAACTCTCGCCGCAAGCCGAGGATTGGGACAAGGTCGAACACAAAGCTTGGGAAGCACGGTGCATGGAGGTTTATGCGGCAATGGTTTCGCGCATGGACACGGGAATTGGCCGCATTGTGGCGCAATTAAAGCAGTCGGGGCAACTGGACAATACGCTGATTTTGTTCCTGCAAGACAACGGTGGCTGTGCCGAAGCCATCGGCCGTCAAGATGGCAAGGAAAGCAAGCAGTGGCGCGGCAAGACAGGCCCTAGCAACATGCCAGGGCCGGCGGATACGTTCATCGCGTATGGCCGCGGCTGGGCGAACGTCAGCAACACACCGTTCCGCGAGTACAAGCACTGGACGCACGAAGGGGGTATCTCGACGCCGCTGGTGGCGCATTGGCCGCGTGGAATCGGCGCGCAACAACGGGGCAAGCTCGAGCGCCAGCCGGCCCACCTGATCGATCTGATGGCGACATGCGTCGATCTAGGAAAAGCATCTTATCCCAAAGAACACGCCGGACAACTGATCAAGGCCATGCGCGGCGTGAGCCTTCAACCAGCATTTGCAGGCAAAGAGTTAGGCCGTCAAGAACCGATCTTCTGGGAACACGAAGGGAATCGCGCTGTGCGGGATGGCCGCTGGAAACTCGTGGCCAAGGAACACAAGCCGTGGGAACTTTACGATATCGACGCCGACCGCGCCGAGTCGAACGACCTGGCCGCGAAGGAACCAGAACGCGTCAAGAAAATGGCCGCGCAGTGGGATGCCTACGCGGAGAAGTCCGATGTGCTGCCGCTGGGTGCATGGAATCACAAGAAGGGAGCCAAACCCGACAAAAACTCCAAGTTGGGAAAATAATTCACAGGCTCCGCTGCGCCGGTTAGCGGGAGCTGCGCATGCGGAAACGCTCTGCGGTTCCGCTTAACTACAGCCCTTCGCCCCACGGCATCAACGAGTTGAGCTTCGGACTGCGCAGCACCAGCCCGATCCAGATCACGCTGGCGAAGATCACGGGCACCAACACATTGATCAGCGGGTCTTGTTGACGGACATGGACTCCGACGGCGCCGCCGAGAAAACCAGTAACGAGCAGCGCTCCAACGATGGCGGTACGCGGGATGAGCAAGAGCACAACACTTGCGACCGTCACGATTCCCAGCGGCAGCAGGACGTCATCCGCATAGCCGATCTTTTTCGCTCCATCCACCGCGACTTCGGTCTTCAAGATATTCATCGCGCCGCCCACCAGGAGCATCAGCGCGGGAAGACAACTCAGCACATAACCCGCGATCAGCCGGCCTTTCGAAACTGGTGCTGGCGGCGTATCGATTGTTTGCGGCGTGCTCATCTTCGTTCCTGGGCTTTGGGTGCGGAGTTGTTGCCTTTGCCAACTAGTCCTACGACGGCTGTGCAATTCGACAGCGTCTAGAAATTTTTCGCGTTTGAGACGAAACGTCAAGCGCCTTATGGCAAGAATTCTTCTGCTGATTCGACCAGCAATTATTGCTTCGTTGTCGCGCTCTTGCCGGCGGCCAAGCCTTGGTTTGCTGCGGGTTCGATCCCTTCGGCCACGGCGATTGGCTGAAAGACTTGCTGCGCTAACAAACTGCCGTAGTACGACAGATGGGCGTCATCGATGTACAAAGATTGCTCGTCGTCGACGGTGAAACAATACCCATCGCGGCAAAAGAATTTGAGCGGATCCAGCAACTCAACCTCGGCCGGTTGGTGTTTGGCGACAATCCCCTGAAGCAGATCAAAAGCTAGTTTGCGCCGTTCTTCGGCCACATGGATCGGCATATAACTATCGCTAATCGGCGATTGACTGCGCACGAGCGCCGCCAACTTCATGGGCACATTAAACGTGTAATCCGGCGGCGGCAGCATCAGCCAGACCTTGCAGCCGCGCGAATTGAAGAACTGAACGGTCTTGTCCAGTTGCTGCGCGACCAACTCGCATTGTTCCGCCATGTTGCTCGACGTTTTGTCGCCATGATACAGCGTAACCATCGGCAGGAGCTTATCGCGCGGATTGATGTACGGCCGCCACGAGGCCGCGATAATCACATGCTTGACCTTGAGCTGGTCCATGAACACCCCATACGACTGGTTTCGCTGCCGGATCGGTATGTTGTATTTCGTTTCCGCCTCGGGCACATGGCAGTCGATCAGCGGCACCGTGCTGCCGATGGCTTGCACATGCACGGGAATGTCGTTCGCTTCGCCCCATTGCACCAAGCCGCTGGCCCAGTGATTGGCAAAACTGTCTCCGAGCAGCAAAACGCCAGGCTTGCTGTTGTCGCCAACGCTGTAAACCTTGATTCCCTGCGCGACTTCCCAGGTTTTCATGTTCGGGAAATCGTAGGCGATATTCCGCGGCTCGCCGAGCAAATTGGAAATCGATTGCGAATCGTAAAGCAGGTTCAACTTCGAGATGGTGAAGCTCGCGGAACCCATGATCACCAACACGATCGTTGACGTGACCAGGATATGTCTGCGGTTGGCCAGCAGACGTTTTTCGCGAAATGGTTTCTCCACGAAGCGTACCGAGAGCCAAGCGGCTGCTAGCGAGAAGCCGAGCGCCGCCGCGCCTTCCCACGGCGTCAGCTTTTCGCCCTTGCGGAGCGTTCCGAAAACCAACAACGGCCAATGCCAGAGATAGAGCGAGTACGACAACAGTCCGATACCTACCGCTAGCTTCGTAGATAGCAGTCGGCCAACGAGCGTGACGCTTTCAGCATTTGTCCAGATCAGTAGGAATGTACCCAAGCACGGCGGCAGCGCCGCCAACCCTGGGAAACGCGTTTGTTCGGTGTAGAAAAAGACGGGTATCACGATGCCGCATAAGCCCACGAGAGAAATGATTTCTTTGCCCCATTGAGGAAGTTTCGGCAGGCGCACATTTTTGATTTCGGAATTGAAAGCAAACGCCAGCCACGCTCCCATGCCCATTTCCCAAGCGCGAAAATGCAGATAATAAAAGGCACCCGAGGGATCTTTCCGTAAGCCCCAGATGCTCGCCGCGAACGAAGCGACTGTCAACGCTACCAGACCGATCCCTAAGTATCTGCGGGCATACTTCCAGCCAAAAAACAGCATGACCGGAAATAAAATGTAGAACTGTTCCTCGACCGACAGCGACCAAGTGTGCAGCAATGGTTTCGTTGTCGCTTCGGCGTCGAAGTAGCCGAATTCTTTTTTGAAGAAGATGTTCGACGAGAACAACGTCAGCCAGACGATCGAACGAGCGAGTCCATTGAGAACGCTATGGATCGAAAGCCAATAGCACACGCCGATGCAAAACAGAATCACCGCGACCAAGGCAGGCAGGATACGCCGCGCGCGGCGTTCATAGAAGACGGCCAAACTGAATTTGTCCTCGGCCAAGTCCTTGAGCAAAATCGAAGTGATCAAAAAACCGGAGATCACAAAAAAGACGTCCACGCCGACGAAGCCGCCGCCAAAACCGGGAATCCCGGCATGGAATAGGAGCACTGGCAGCACGGCGAGAGTTCGCAGACCGTCGATATCTTTGCGGTATTGAATCATGTGATGGCACCTGCCCGAAGGTCGTGACAATCGAATCCCAAGGCGCATCCTTTGCCCTGCGCCGCGGGGAATATTACTGCCATCGCGTGGACGCAGGAATAGCAATAAGCACACGATAGCAGGGAGTGGAATCGGATTTGGTAAGGAACGAATATCGGGCTGTTTCAATACGGCGAGGCACTTCGAGAAGTTGCTGCGATTCGCTATACTGCTAGCACAGTTGAATAGCCGGTTTGTTAATTGGCCTCATTTAGTTTGATGACAGACGTACTTCTTTTTGCCGCCTCGACCGGACTCGATCAACTCTGGGCCGCGCGGATGCAGATGGCGCTGACGCTCGGCGTCCATATTATTTTGGCGTGCTTTGGCGTCGGCTTTCCGGTCTTGATGCTGATTGCCGAGGGGCGCTACCTGCGCACGGGCGATGCGATCTGGAAGACCCTGGCCCGGCGCTGGTCCAAAGCGTTTGCAGTGATGTTCGCCGTTGGTGCGGTCTCAGGCACCGTGTTGTCGTTCGAGTTAGGCATGCTCTGGCCCAAGTTTATGGGAACCTTCGGCGCGGTGATCGGCCTGCCGTTTACGCTCGAAGGGTTCGCCTTTTTTATCGAGGCGATCTTTGCGGGGATCTATTTTTACGGTTGGGACAAGCTATCGCCGCGCGTGCATTTGCTCACTGGTTTGGCGATCGCGGTGAGCGGACTGGCGTCGGCGTGGTTTGTCGTGACCAGCAATGCCTGGATGAATCAACCGCGTGGATTTGATTTGATCAACGGGGTCGCGGTCAACATCGATCCCATCGCGGCCATGCTGAACCCTGCGACCGGCGCGCAGACGACGCACATGATTTTTGCGGCGTATATGGTCACGGGTTTTTCGGTCGCAGCGTTCTATGCTTGGGAACGGCTGCGCGGCCGCGACATGGCGTATCAGCGCCATGCGATGGCGTTGGGCTTGTTCTTGGGAATGGTTTTCGCGCTGCCGCAGTTCGTGGTTGGCGATTGGGCGGCCAAGATGGTCGCGCAAACACAGCCGGTGAAACTTGCCGCGATGGAAGGCCAATTCCAAACCGAAGTCAGCGCGCCGCTGCGAATCGGCGGGTGGCCGAACGAAGAAACTCGCCGCACCGAATACGCCCTTGAACTGCCGGGGATGCTCTCGTGGCTTGCGTATGGCGATACGAACGCGAAGGTCGACGGGCTCGACGAATTTCCGCGCGATGAGACGCCGCCCGTCGCGGTGGTGCATATCGCGTTTCAGGTCATGGTCGGCGGCGGGTCGTACCTTGCCGCGCTGACGCTCTGGGGAATCGGGTGTCTGGTCTGGAAGCGACATCTGCCGAGGCAGCGCTTATTTCTTTTTGCGCTGGTTGCCGCGGGACCGATCGTCGTGTTGGCTCTCGAAGCGGGCTGGGTTGTGACTGAAGTCGGCCGCCAGCCCTGGATCGTGCATGGCATTATGCGAACGAAGGATGCGGTGACACATGCGCCGGGGATGGAGAAAGTTTTTTGGATCACGTTGGCGATCTACACGCTGCTGACGGTGATGACGATTGGCATTTTGCGGCTGCTTGCGCGTTCGCCGTTGGAGGCTGCCGCCGATGGCTCCTGAAGCGATCATTCTCGCGATTTTGTGGGGCGCGCTGACGCTCTATTTGCTCTTCGGTGGTGCCGATTTCGGCGTTGGTATCTGGGAAGTCAACACGGCGCTGCAATCGACGGAGCGCGAGCGTAATCTGCTGTACAAGGCGATCGGTCCGGTCTGGGAAGCGAACCATGTCTGGCTGATCTTTTTTTTGGTTTGCACTCACGCGGCGTTTCCACGCGCTTACGCTGCGCTCGGGCAAGCGCTGTGGGTGCCGCTGCTGATCGCGATTGTCGGGATCGTGTTTCGCGGAGCGGCGTATGCCTTTCGCGCGAATTTGCTGGGGCAGCGGACGCAACGCACGATTTGGGAAATCGTCTTTGCCGTGGCTTCGACCGTCGCGCCGTTTTTTCTCGGCGCGGCCGCGGGGGCGGTTGCCTCGGGCAAGTTGGAATTCAATGACGCCGGAGAGTATCAAGGCGATATTCTTCTCGGCTGGATTTCGCCGTTGGCGATCTTCACCGGCTTCTTTACCGTTGGCGTGTGCGCGTTTCTTTCGGCAGTGTATTTGCTGCGCGAATCGGTGAACCAGCAGCACGACGATTTGGTCAAAGTCTGGCGCCGGCGGGCACTCGTCACCGGCGTCATCATGGGCGTGCTGTCGTTGCTCGGCGTAGCGTTTTTGGCATTCGAGCCGGAGAGCTTTTGGTCCGACTTTCACGAACGGAGCTTGCCGCTGTTTGGAATCGGCATAGCCTCGGGCTTCGCCGCGCTCGTCGCGCTGTGGTACACGTGGCCCCTCGCGGCAACGATCGCCGCGGCGAGCACAGTGACGTGCGTCATCTGGGGTTGGGGTGTGGCGCAGTACCCGTTCTTATTGCCGCCGAATTTGACGATCAAGAATTGCAAGACCTCGGACTCGGTGCTTTGGGCGATGCTCTGGAGCATCGCGGTCGGCATGGTGATCGTCGTGCCTAGCTTGTGGTGGTTGTTGGCGATCTTCAAGGGTGCCCACCACGACGCATCGAAAAAGTCCTCGGGATATTAAGGCGAGGTCCGTTTGTCGTGCCAAGCCCACGCAATAACGAGAAACAGGGAACGAGTGAGGTCATCTTGCGAGGGCATGTCCTGCTTCGGCCCCCCAAAAACATGCTCACGCTCGTCGTCGAATTGTAGTGTGGGGCGATGGGTATTGCGTGAGCATGGCACGCTTGAGATTGAACGCCCGACCTATAAAATATCCCCGGCGTACAAAATTCTCTTGCCCCTTTTTGGCGAGTCTGCCTTAATAGGAACATTCCGTGAGGGGAATTGTTCTAGCGCACTTTTTTGAGGGGGATGGACTCTTGAATCTGACAATTGAGACGCACCGTCGTGGGGTCGTGGCTTGGATGAGCCGGTTGCTATTGCTCGTCGGTATGTTTTCTTTGGCCAGCCCCGCGGCAGCACAAGACGGCACCAAAACGCCCGTCGCTGCTGAAGTGAAAGCCGCGGCTGCCGCGCCTGAAACACCAATCGAAAGCAAGCCTGCGGACGCGGGGTCGGCGACCTCAGCCGATAGTACCTTTATGCTGGTGTGGGGGATTTGCTTGGTGGGTTCGATCGCGGCCCTGGCCCAGGCCTATCTGTTTTTCAAGTCAATGCTGGCCTCGGACGCCGGCACGCCGCGGATGATTGAAATTGCCGGCTTCGTGCGCGAAGGGGCGAATGCCTACTTGCGGCAACAATACAAGGTGGTGACCGTCTTCTTCGTGGTCATCGTGATTCTGCTTTCGATTGCGGCTTACTATGAGTTGCAAAGCAACTTTGTGCCAATTGCGTTCTTGACGGGCGGGTTCTTTTCCGGCTTAGCGGGTTGGTTTGGCATGAAGACCGCCACGCTCGCCAGCAATCGTACCGCGGCCGGCGCGCAAAAATCGCTTAATCAAGGGTTGCAGGTCGCTTTCCGTTCGGGAGCCGTCATGGGGCTGACCGTGGTCGGCCTCGGCTTGCTCGACATCACACTCTGGTTCGGCTTCTTGTATTGGCTCTGGCCGAGCATCTCGGGCCATCACATGGAACTGGTCGAGATCACCGTGACGATGCTCTGCTTTGGAATGGGCGCCAGTTCCCAGGCGTTGTTCGCGCGTGTCGGCGGCGGGATCTTTACCAAGGCGGCGGACGTCGGCGCGGACTTGGTTGGCAAGGTAGAACACAGCATTCCCGAAGACGATCCACGCAACCCTGCGACGATTGCTGATAACGTTGGCGACAACGTCGGCGACGTGGCGGGGATGGGGGCCGATCTGTACGAGTCATATTGCGGTTCGATTTTGGCAACCGCGGCGCTCGGCGTCGCGGCTTACTCTGGCAGCAGTCTGGTGCCCGTGGGGATGTCGGATGTGGAAGCTCAACTCCGCACGTTGTTTCTTCCCTTGTCGATTGCCGGCGTTGGCATTTTCTTGTCGATCTTCGGCATCTATATGGTGAAGACGGAAGAAGACGCCACGCAAAAGAACCTGCTCAAGGCCCTAGCCCGCGGGATTAATCTTTCCACGGCGTTGATTATCGCTGCTTCGATTGGCTTGGCGATGTGGCTGATGCCACGAACCGTGGGGACCGAGTCCTTTGGCGGGATTCCGGGCGTGGCCTTTAGTGTGGTCGTTGGCTTGTTGGCGGGCTGGTTGATCGGCAAGTGGACAGAATATTGCACGAGCGACGAGTACACGCCGACCAAGAAGCTTGCCGATCAGGCCGTCACGGGGCCTGCCACGGTCATCATTGGCGGCATCGCTGACGGGATGATGAGCGTCTGGGTCCCGGTGCTAGTAGTCTGTGCCGGAACACTGGCGGCATTTGGTTTTGCCAGCGGTTGGGAATTCAACGATATGAATTACTTCGCCCTGGGACTCTATGGTGTCGGGATCGCTGCGGTCGGGATGCTTAGCACGCTTGGCATCACCCTAGCAACCGATGCGTATGGTCCGATTGCGGACAACGCGGGGGGCAATGCCCAGATGTCGGAACTGCCGCCGATCGTCCGCGAACGAACGGATGCGCTCGACAGCCTCGGCAACACCACGGCTGCAACGGGTAAGGGCTTTGCCATTGGATCTGCCGCTTTGACCGGCTTGGCGTTGCTTGCGGCTTATATCGAAGAAGTAAAAATCGGCTTTGATCGCTGGGGCATCAGTGCTGTAGAAAAGATGGAGGCGGGCCACTTCTACAAAGCGTCGGATGGTTTCGTCGTCTACAAATCGACGGAAACGGATGAGAAGAAAGCAGGAATGAACAAGGTTTATAAATTCATGGCTTTCCCACGCGATGTGCGCGATGCGCGCATGGCGGAAGATTGGAAGAAGCTCGATTTCCGTCAAGGTGTCGTCAAGGTTGATGATTTGATCACGCTTGGCCCAATGGACCGGGGTTACCCCACGGCGGTCTTCACCAAGACGCAAGCACCATTGGTGAATATTCACGTCGCCACGTTGCCGGACTTTACGACCTATTACGATGCCTCGCTGATGAACCCCAAGGTGATTGTCGGGGCATTTCTCGGCGCGATGGCCACGTTTATCTTTTGCGCGATGACGATGAAAGCCGTCGGCCGCGCTGCCAAGGGAATGGTCGAAGAGGTTCGCCGACAATTTCGTGAGAACAAAGGCATCATGGCGGGAACCTCGATGCCCGATTATGCCGCGCCGGTGGCCATTAGTACCAAGGCCGCGCAGAAGGAGATGATCCTACCGTCGTTCTTGGGCTTGGTTTTGCCGGTCGTTTGCGGTTTGGTCCTGGGCGTGAGCGGCGTGCTGGGGTTGCTGGTCGGAACGCTGACCACGGGGTTCTGTTTGGCGGTGTTCATGGCCAACTCCGGTGGTTCGTGGGACAACGCCAAGAAGTACATCGAAGCCGGCGCTCATGGCGGCAAGGGGACCGATGCCCACAAGGCGGCCGTCGTCGGTGATACGGTGGGCGATCCTTTCAAGGACACCAGCGGTCCGAGCTTGAACATTCTCATCAAGCTGATGAGCATGGTCAGCGTGGTCGTCGCCGGCTTGGTCGTCCGTTACAGCTTGACCGCGTTGGGCATATTCTAAGGGATAGCACTTGCATCCTAAGCCCAGGGGGTCCGTCCCCCTGCGCCACGTTACCAAGCCCCAGCTTGGTAACGTGAACTGCCAAGTGACTTGATCGTTCTCAACGACCTTCCCCGGCAATTTCGCCGGGGAAGGTCGTTTTGTAAATGTATTCACGAGAAACTAACGCTCGCAGCATCCCATTTGCGGTTGTGAAAACGCTAAATTCCCGCTAATTTAGTGTTTTGGACGGGATTTCCCCGGCCGACACTTAGTTTTTCTACGGGTTGCCCTCCATGCCCTTCACGGCTCAATTATTCGCGGCGCACGCTGTCGCGATCGTGAACCGGGCGGCTCATCCCCCTGATTGGCTGTAACATCGCTCGGTTTTCGAGGGCGATGCAACGCGGCAGAGCGCGTTTTTCCCACGCGTCCGAGCCGATGGCCTGATCTTATTGCCTGCATCTGTATGCTCGCGTACGAGCAAGCGTGTTTGGCAGTTTCAAAGCGTTAGCTTTCCACAACATTTTTCACTTCGGCTTCGGCTCCCAAAAGCGAGCCAGCGAAGTTCCTGTTCACATTTTGGTTTTTAGAACCGTACAAGAGTTGAATCATGCAGCGCACCGAAATTCGTAACCTGGCCATCATTGCTCACGTCGATCATGGCAAGACGTCGCTGGTCGATTGTTTCCTGCGGCAGAGCGGCGAGTACCGCGCGAATCAGTTGCAGGGTCAGCAGATCTTGGACAGCAACGATCTCGAACGCGAACGCGGGATCACGATCCTGGCCAAGAATATTGCGTTCCACTACAAGGGCGTGAAGATCAACCTGATCGATACGCCGGGCCACGCCGACTTTGGCGGCGAGGTTGAGCGCGTGCTGCGCATGGCCGATGGCTGCCTGGTGCTTGTCGATGCGGCCGAAGGTCCCATGCCGCAAACGCGGTTCGTGCTGGGCAAGGCGTTCGAGTGCCACCTAAAGCCGATCGTTGTCATCAACAAGATTGACCGCTCGGACGCGCGGCCGGATGAAGTCGTGGACGAAGTCTTTGAGCTCTTTCATGAACTCGGCGGCGACGCGGCGATCGAAGATTTTAACTACATCTTTTCGACATCGCGCGGCGGCTACGCGACCAAGGATTACAAGGTCGCCGGCACGAGCATGGAACCATTGTTGGATCTGATGCTTGAAAAGGTCCCAACCCCCGAGGTCGATGCATCGGCCCCGCTGCAATTCCTGACGACGACGCTCGATTGGTCGGACTTCGTTGGCCGGATCGGCGTTGGCCGCATTCACGCCGGCACGATTAAACAAGGCCAGCAGGTCGCCCTCCTGCAAAGCGACAATCGCAAGACGGTCGCACGCGTTACGAAACTTTATCTCTTTGACAAACTCGGCAAGGTTGAGGTTGAAGAAGCCACGGCCGGCGATATTTGCGCCGTCGTCGGAATGGAAAAGATTGAAATCGGTGACACGATCGCCGACAAAGAAAATCCGGTTGCTCTGCCCCGTTTGACCGTTGACGAGCCGACACTGCAAATGATGTTCAGCGTCAATAGCTCGCCCTTCGCCGGCCGCTCGGGCAAGTTTGTCACCACGCGCAACATCCGCGACCGGTTGTTCAAGGAACTGGAAAAGAACGTCGCCCTCCGCGTGGTTCAGCCCGAAGGAAGCGATTCGTATCTGGTCAGCGGCCGGGGGCTTTTGCACTTGAGTGTGCTCATCGAGACGATGCGCCGCGAAGGGTACGAACTCTCGGTCGGCAAGCCGCAAGTGATCATGCATACCAAAAATGGTGTTACCGAAGAGCCGTTCGAGACGCTCGTCGTCGAAGTTCCGAACGACCGCCTCGGGCCGGTCATGGAATTGGTCGGCTCGCGGCGAGGCAAGACGCTGAACATGCATGGCCGCGGCGAATTCACGCACATGTCGTTTTCGATTCCCGCGCGCGGCTTGATCGGGTTGCGGACGCGGTTGCTCAATGCGACCCAGGGCACCGCGATTATTCACCATCGTTTCGAAAGCTATCGCCCTTACGAAGGGGATATCCAGGGCCGCGCCAACGGCGTGCTCATCAGTATGTGCGGCGGCAAGACCGTGGCGTTTGGTCTCGATGGGTTGCAGGACCGCGCGGAACTGTTCGTCGGCCCCGGCGAAGAAGTCTACGAAGGCATGATCGTTGGCGAAAACAGCCGCGAGGGCGACATGGTCGTCAATCCGACCAAGGAAAAGAAGCTGACGAATATGCGCGCGAGCGGTTCGGACCGGAACATCATTCTGAAGCCGCCGCGCGAGATGTCGCTCGAAATGGCCCTCGAATACATCGAAGACGATGAAATGGTCGAAGTCACACCCGACAAGATTCGCCTGCGCAAGATCGTCATGCAGGAGAACGAGCGACGCAAGGAAGAACGCAAAAAAGCGGCGGTCTCGGTATAGCGGGGTGGGTTTAACCCACGCGAGCAGAATTTTGAGAGAGCGAGGCTCCCGCCGAGCCGCTTGGCCGAAGTCGCCATCGGAACAAGGTCCAGCGAATATGCCCGCCGATGCCATCGGCGGCTCTGTTTTCGCGTGGGTTGAAACCCACGCTACTTAAACCAGCGGCTGCCAATCCAGCCCTTCTTCACGAAGTAAATCAACATCCCGACAGCGATCATCGCCATCGCGGCGAGCGTCCCGATATAGCCGTAGGGTGAAAGCAACTCGGGCATATTCAGAGGTTTGCTAGTGTCAAAATTCATCCCATAAATCCCGGCGATGAACGTCAGCGGGATAAAGAGCGTGCTGATGATTGTCAGCACCTTCATGATTTCATTCATCCGATTGCTCATGCTCGACAGAAAAAGGTCGCGCAAGTCCGAGCCGAGTTCGCGGTAGATTTCCAGCAGATCGACTAGTTGCACGGTGTGATCGTAAACGTCGCGAAAGTAGACACGCGTTGACTCGTCGATTAGATCGTGCTTGTCGCGCAGTAGAGTGTAGAGCATGTCGCGCGTCGGCCAGAGCGCGCGGCGCAATTGGAGCAGGTCTTGCTTGATCGCGTGGATACTGCCAAGTTCGACTCCACGATGCGATTCGAGCAGCCGGTCTTCAATTTCGTCGATCTTCTCGCCGTAATACTCCAGCACCGGGAAGTAACTATCGACGATCGCGTCTAACAAGCGATAAGCCAAATAGTCAGCGCCATGTTTGGTAAAGACATCCTTGTCAGATTGCAATCGGGTACGAATCGAGTCAAATGGATCGCCGGGCCGCGTCTCTTCTTGAAATGTCAGGACAAAGTTTTTGCCGAGGAAGATGCTGATCTGTTCGCTCGCCAGCGTATCGTTCAGGTGAATGATCCGCGCGACGATAAACAGATGCCCGGGGTATTCTTCGACCTTGGGCCGCTGATGGACATTGACCGCGTCTTCGAGCGCCAGCGGATGAAGGCCGAACATCTGCCCGAGACGCTGAATCGTCATCGCATCGCCGAGGCCATCGACATTGATCCAAGTGACCGCGTGCCGTTGGAGCAAGGCCGGCAAACTTTCCAGATCCTTGACTTCGAGCTTCTCGCAACTTGTCTGGCCATAAGCAAACGCGCTGATCGTTGGCCGCTGAGCCAGTGGGTCGACGACAACCAAGCCAGGCTGAGACCCTGGATGCGTCTGGCGATGAAAGCGCTGTTTTTTCTTGCGGGCTCGGGACATAAGCAAAGCTGATGAGGATTGTGAAAGTTAATAAGAAGTATGGCGAAGTGTTGGCGGTGGAGCAATTCGAAAGCGGGCACAAGAGCGCTGGCAATCGCTTTTGTCATGATCCAAGGTTGTTTTTTCACAAAGGATGGAGATACTGGGACAAAGTTCTCGTTTCCAGTCGCTCTGCTGCCACCTCATTAGGCCAAGTTGCAACCGCATGACTCACCTATATTTCCGTTGGCGCATTCCTCAGTGGATTATCTTGCTCCTCGCGGTTGTGATCGTCGTCGCATTGCCTACGTTGGCTTGTGCCGAAGAGCATGCCGGCGAGGGGGCGCATTCTAAGATCGGCGAGTTGTTGCCGATCTGGACGATTGCGCCGTTTGCGATCTTGTTGGGCTGCATCGCCGTGTTGCCGTTAACGGCAGAACACTGGTGGGAGCATAACAAAAGCAAAGCGATCGTCGTGGCAATCTTGTCGGTTCCAGTAATTGCATTGCTGGTGGCGTTTGTCGGCAATATGGCTTGGGAAAAGCTCTACCACCAAATGGTCGAGTATTGTGTGTTTATCAGTTTGCTTGGCTCATTGTTTGTCATTAGCGGCGGCATCTATATTCGCGGCTCGCTCGCGGGGACGCCGCTGGTGAATACGGCCATGCTCGCCATTGGTGCTGCTCTGGCCAGTGTCATCGGTACGACCGGGGCCAGCATGGTGTTGATCCGCCCGCTGTTGCGGGCGAACGCCAGTCGCCAGCGGGTCGTGCATATCGTCGTTTTTTTCATCTTTACGGTTTCCAACTGCGGCGGCTTGCTGACACCGCTCGGCGATCCGCCGCTGTTTTTGGGTTTCATGAAAGGCGTTCCCTTCGAGTGGACGCTCCAGCTTTGGCCGCAGTGGCTGATGGTCAATTTGACGTTGCTAGTGGTTTTTAATATTTGGGACCAATGGGCATTGAACAAAGAAGAAGCGGAGCGTCCCGGTTCTCAATTGGAAGAAGTCCTGAAACACGAACCGCTGCGAATCATCGGCATGTTCAATGTGTTGTTCTTCGCCGCGATTGTCGGAATCAACTTGGCTGCGGGAAACGAAGTTTTCGAGCATCAATTTGGAGAGATTCCGGGATTGTTGGTACAAGCCGGTTTGATGACACTCGTGGCGATCATCTCGTACTTCACTACCGACAAAGCGATTCTGCACAAAAATCATTTCAGCTTTACCCCCATCATCGAAGTTGCCGTGATCTTCATTGGGATCTTTATCACGATGATTCCGGCACTCGCGATTCTCGATGTGCAGGGATCGAAGCTGGGCGTCGACACGCCGGCGAAATATTTTTGGGCGAGCGGTATTTTGTCGAGTTTCTTGGACAACGCACCGACATACCTGACTTTCGCCGCAACCGCCGGGGGGAGCGCCGTTCCAAAGCTCTCGGCCGAGGGAAAGTATTTAGCCGAGTATCTAAACCAAGGCGGGATCAATGTTTTCATCCTCGCGGCGATTTCCTGCGGCTCAGTATTTATGGGGGCTAACACCTATATTGGCAACGGACCGAACTTCATGGTCAAGGCCATCGCCGAGCACCAGGGAGTCAAGATGCCGAGTTTCTTCGGCTTCATGGCGTATTCCGTTGGGATTTTGATCCCGATCTTTATCGCCGTAACGTTTGTCTTTTTTCGATAAGAAACACAATAACAGCCCGCAGCGTAAGCAAGGAATCGTTCTTCCCTGATCCTCCCATGCTTAGGCTGCGATCTACTCAAGACCTTGTAGCCAAAATCGTAACTTCTATACTAAAAATCTCGTTATCATTGGCCCAATCTCTTGTCGGTTTGCCAGGCGGCGGATCGAGAATTGCTGTATGACTTTTACTCCCGCAAAAACTTTGAAGGACCGATCCTATATCGGGCTGGTCCTGTCGCAATTCTTGGCCGCGTTCAATGATCAGGCGATCCACATCGTCGCGATTTTTTATGCGAGCGACTTGCTGCATGGATATGTCCATCTGGGGGGGTTCGATCAGAAGCTAATCGTCTCGATTGTTACGGCGTGTTTTATCTCGCCGTTCTTTTTCTTCTCGCCCCTCGCCGGCATCTTGGCAGATAAGTACAGCAAGCAACGCACGATCGTCTTCTGGAAAGTCGCTGAAGTATTCATCACCGGACTCGCGCTCTTCGCGTTTATCCTGCCGCATCTCGTGGGCGGCGAATCGATGAAGACCGCGACGACGATCAGTTCGTTTCTGATGATTGCCGCGGTCTTCTTAATGGGAACCCACTCCGCGTTTTTCGTCCCAGCCAAGTACGGGATCATGCCCGAGATTCTGCATACGAGCGTTCTCTCGCGCGGGAATGGCTTGCTCGAAGGAACGAGCTTCGTGTCTCAAATTCTCGGCACGTCGTTCGGGGGGTATTTGTATTTCTTTTTCAAATCACGTCCCTCTGAGACTGCGGTTGATACGGGCCAGTTGCTGCTTGGCAGCGAGTGGATCATCGGACTCGTGCTGTTCGTGTTGGCGTTTATCGGCGCGGCGTTTTCGTTGCTCGTGGCCAAGATTCCAGCAGCGGCGCCAGAGCGAGTGCTAACGCTGAACCCGTTGGTCCCACTGACGAAGAATTTTGGGGAATTGCGACGATCGCGGCCGCTGGTGCTGGCAACGATCGGGATCGCGTTCTTTACGTTTATGACGTTGTTTTTGCGGCAAACGCTACTCTACCAAGGCGAAACAAACAAAGAACTTGGTCTCGCCAAACAGCGAGAAAAAGCTGCCGCTACTGTCGCTGCCACGAAGCCAACCGAAGAGCATGGCCAGCTCGATGAACTCTGGATCGCGACACTTGTCGCCTTGCTTGGCTTCGGCGTCGGCGCTGGCTGCACACTCGCAGGAAAACTCAGCGGATCGCGCCTGGAGTTAGGGCTCGTGCCGGTTGGGACAATGCTCTTGATCCTCTTGACCGTAGTGCTTGGTTTTGTGGCGCGGCCGCCGCCGGAAATGGAGAGTAGCCTAGGGCTCTTTTCTGTCCTCAGCCATACGGCTGCCGCGCAGTGGGGAACGATTCTCTGCTTACTCGCGATCGGCTTGGCCGCCGGGTTGTACATCGTGCCGCTCTACACGCTCTTGCAGCACCGCGCGCCCAAGGACAGCAAGGGGAATATGGTCGCGACGAGCAACTTTGTGAATGTCACCGGCGGACTCATGGCCGTGATCATGTTCTATGGCGTGACGTTCCTATTCGAATCGATTCAGGGGAACAAATTCACGCCTGAAGATGCGTCTCATCGAGCGGAATACGTTGCGCAGGTCGAATCTCATCAGTCCATCCCGCGAATGCTGTTCTTCACGGCGTCGGGCGCGACGCTGTTGGTGCTGCTGGCATTTGTGCGGCTGCGGCCGGATTTTTTGCTGCGAATGATTTCGTATTTCAAGCAACCAAGCCGCCGCTCACTGCGGGCGATCGGCGCGGATTACGTTCCTTCGTATGGGCCGCTGTTGATCGCCAGCAATGCCGCGAGCTTGGCCGATTGGCTGAATGTCGTTTCGGTGATCGATCGGAAACTGAGTTTCGTGTGGCAGGAACCTGCCGGAGAACCGAGTGATTCGAGCCTGCAAGGCTGGGCCTTACGCACCGGCATTGGCACGAAACTCGACAGCCAGCCGGCTCAGCGCGGCGAGTTGCTGAACCTAGTGCAGAGGCAACTGCTGAAAAATGATCTCGTCGGCGTGTCGGTCGTCGGATCGACGGCTATTAGCGTCTCCGAATTTCAACATTTATCGCATACCCAAAATGTGTCGAATCTGCGGCTGTTACCCGTCGCCGTTCGCTCCGAAGAGGAAAGAGTAAGCATTGTGGTTGGTAATTACCTGCCGGCTACGGCAAGTTGGGAAGAAGTGCAATCGGCGTTGCAGCATTTGGTTCAAGAGCCATTGGGTTATTTCGCTCAAGATCATGGGCACTAAGTAGCTCGAAGCCATGCTTCGAGCTGCATGGCATTTTCCGATCGCACGAAGCACGGCTTCGGGCTATGGTGGCACCCAATTGAAAAACCGGGCATTTTTCGCTAGGTTGACGGTTTGGTTCACAGGATTTATTTCTGTGCATCCCGCGCATGCCCAACCTTGCCGGTGTTTGACACATCACTTTGTCCGCATGGATCTCATGGCCGCCTACGTTCATCCCGAAGTTCTCGTCAGCACCGATTGGGTATTGGAGCATCACCGCGATCCAAATCTGCGTGTCGTCGAGAGTGACGAAGATATCCTGCTCTACTCGACGGGCCACGTGCCCGGCGCGGTGAAGATCGACTGGCACACGGACCTGCAAGACCAGACGATACGCGATTACGTTAGCCCCGCGGCGTTTGAAAAGCTCTGTGCCTCGAAGGGAATCAGCAACGACACGACGCTCGTCTTTTACGGCGATAAGAATAACTGGTGGGCGTGCTACGCGTTTTGGGTTTTCAAGCTCTTCGGCCATGACAAGTGCTTGATCATGGACGGCGGCCGCAAGAAGTGGGAACTCGACGGCAAGGCCTGGAGCAAGGACCCTGAACCAAAATATCCGGCCAGCACCTACAAAGCCAAGCCGCACGACATGTCGATCCGCGCGATGCGCGACGACACGCTCAAACACGCGTTGGCCAACAAACCGCTGTTCGATGTCCGCTCGCCCGGCGAATACACGGGCGAGATGCTGCACATGCCCGACTACCCGCAAGAGGGTGCGCTCCGCGGCGGACATATCCCCGGCGCAGTGAGCATTCCGTGGCCCAAGAACTGCAACGAAGACGGCACGTTCAAGCCGGCCGATGCGCTGGCAAGCCTCTATCAACCGTGGGGCAAGCCGGACGAGGCGACGATCGCGTACTGCCGGATCGGCGAGCGTTCGAGTCTGACGTGGTTCGTGCTCAAGTATCTGCTCGGCTATAAGAACGTCAAAAACTACGACGGTTCCTGGACCGAATGGGGCAACGTCGTCGGGGTGCCGATCGAAAAAGGGCCCGGGCGAGCGGGATGATCGGAACGGATTCTAGAAGCTCAGTGTTCAGTTAAACGGTTGTAGGTCGTAGGTTGTAAGTTGTAGGTAAAAGAGTGAAACCCTCTACCTATAACCTACAACTTATAACTTACAACCTTTTTCAATTCCCAGTTGAAGCATGCCCACCGATCTTAACGAAATTATCACCGAGTTTGCCGAACTCGATCCGCGCGAGCGGCTCGAGATGCTGCTCGACTATGCCGAGGGCTTACCGCCGCTGCCGCCGGAATATGAAGAGCAGCGGATCGCCGGCGAGCATCGAATCCAAGAATGCCAATCGCCCGTCTTCATCTGGATCAAACAGGTCGAGGGCAAGATCGATTTTCAGGCCTGGGTCGCGCCCGAAGCGCCCACGGTCAAGGGCTTCGTCGGAATCCTCCGCGACGCGTTCCACGACCAACCGCCCGAGGTCGCTCTCAACGCGCCGGCCGATTTGCTCAAGCAACTGGGGCTCAACGAAGCGCTTGGTATGACCCGCACGCGCGGGCTGTCCGCGATTTTGTTTTATCTGCGCAAGCAGGTGGAACGCGCGGCGGCGTGATCGTACGACGGACTTCCAGTCCGTCGAAATCACGAAACCCGATTCGACGAACTGGAAGTCCGTCGTACAATGTTTGATGGACGAAGTTACTCCCACTCGATCGTTGCCGGCGGCTTGCTCGAGATATCGTAAACGACGCGGTTGATCCCCTTCACTTCGTTGATGATCCGCGTGCTGATGCGGGCGAGCACATCGTAGGGCAGGTGACTCCAATCGGCCGTCATAAAATCTTCGGTCTCGACGGCGCGGACGGCCAACGCATCTTCGTAAGTCCGAGCGTCGCCCATCACGCCGACACTTTGGACGGGCAGGAGCACCGCGAAGACCTGCGACGTTTGGCGGTAAAGACGGGCGGCCTTGATCTCTTCGATCACAATCGCGTCGGCATCGCGGAGCCGATCAAGCCGCGGCTTCGTCACTTCGCCAAGGCAGCGTACCGCGAGACCCGGACCAGGGAATGGATGCCGCCAGACGATTTCTTCGGGTAACCCAAGCTGCAACCCAAGCCGGCGGACTTCGTCCTTGAACAGATCGCGCAACGGCTCGACGAGTTCGAAGCCCAACACATCGGGCAGCCCGCCGACGTTGTGGTGGAGCTTGATCGTCGCGGCCGGACCATCGACGGCCGCGCCGCTTTCGATGACGTCGGGATAGAGCGTCCCTTGAGCCAAGTACGCCGCGTCTTTGATGTGCTTGGCCTCTTCTTGAAAGCATTCGATGAAGAGCCGGCCGATGTGTTTGCGTTTCGCCTGCGGTTCGGTCACGCCGGCGAGGGCGTCAAGGAACTTGTCTTGGGCATTAACCACATGCAGATCGGACTTGAAGTGCGTCGAGAATTCACGGATGACGGCCGTGGCTTCGTCCTTTCGCAGCAAGCCATTATCGACGAGGATACACGACAGCCGGTCCCCGATCGCCGCCGAAAGCAACGCCGCGACGACGGCCGAATCGACGCCCCCGCTGAGGCCGCAGATCACTCGCTTGTTGCCGATCCTTTCGCGGAGCTGTGCGATCGTCGTCGACGCAAACTCGCCGAGCCGCCATTGCCCGGTGCAGCCGCAGACACGCGTCAAAAAGTTCGCCAGCATCTCGCCGCCGCGCGCGGTGTGCGTGACTTCGGGATGGAATTGTAGCCCGTAGATCGCGAGCGATTTGTGTTTGATCGCCGTGATGGGGCAAGTCGCGGTCTTGGCGAGCGGGAGAAAATCGTCCGAGACGCGGGCGACCTGATCGCCGTGGCTCATCCAGACTTCGAGATCGTGCGGCAAGTTGGCGAAGAGCGATTCATCGTTGACGACCTGGCAATGCGCCCTGCCATACTCGCGGGCCGGCGCGCTATCGACCTTGCCGCCGAATGTTTCGCAGATCAACTGCAAGCCGTAGCAGATGCCCAGGACCGGGATGCCCAGCTTGAGAATTTCGGGGTCCATTTTGGGCGCGCCGGCTTCATAGACGCTTTTCGGCCCGCCGCTTAGGATGATTCCGCGCGGAGCGATTTCACGCACTCGCTCGGCCGAAAGATCGTGGCGGACGATTTCGCAGTAGACGCTCTGCTCGCGCACGCGCCGCGCGATCAGTTGAGCGTATTGGGAGCCGAAGTCGAAGACGAGAATCTTTTCAGTTGCTAATGACATCTGGAATACAGCCTCTGAATCGTGAAATGGCGAATTGACCATTGTATGGGGATTGCCTAAATGACACTAGGACTCGAAAATCAGCGATAGAACATCGATTCTTTCGAACCGCAGAAACTCACGATCAAATTTATGCAAATCTTACTGACGAACGACGACGGTATTTATGCTCCAGGGCTCCGAGCCTTGGAAAAAACGTTGCCCGCGCTCGGTGACGTCGCGCTCTGCGCACCCGCGACCGAACAATCCGGCGTCGGGCATGGGATCACGTTTCTCACGCCGTTGACGGCCAAGGAAGTCTTCGAACACGACGTGCGCCGCGGTTGGGCGGTCGATGGGACGCCGGCCGATTGCGTGAAACTCGGGATCGCCGAGTTCTGTCCGCGGCGGCCGGACCTGGTCGTGAGCGGGATCAACGGCGGGTTGAATGCCGGGATCAATGTCCTCTACTCCGGCACCGTTTCGGCCGCGATCGAAGGTGCCTTTTACGGGATCACGAGCATCGCGGTGTCGTTGGAATACGACGAGCATGCCGAGTTCGACCTTGCCGCTGAAATCGCGATGCGTGTCATTCGGCAAATCCTCGCGCAGAAGACACCAGCGCCGCAACTCTACAACATCAACATCCCGACGAGTGCCCTAGCCAACTTTCGTGGCGTCCGCGTCGTTCCGATGGGAGTGCAGCGTTGGGGAGAGGCGTACGAGAAACGGTTCGATCCCAAGGGCCGGCCGTACTACTGGGCCGCGAATGAAATTCCGCCGGAGCAAGAGACGGGCATCACCGACGTCACGTCGCTCGCCGAGGGTTTCGTCACCGTGACGCCGTTGCATTTTGACCTCACGCGGCACGGCGATGTGGCGGAAATGCAACGCTGGGTGTGGAAATGAACAGCGGCGAAAACCGCGGAAAACGCGGGAGTTAACGTGTTTTTCGTTGTCCTGGAAAAACGCGCACGCGATTTGCTTCGGTCTTGATTATACTGGACGAAGATCACTGACCGCTGTTCCAACGGGACAGCGAATCCTATTTCAAGCTCAACGATTTTCGATCAAGGACGATGTGCCATGCGATTCACGGTTTCGTTCATCGGTCTGCTCGTGCTGCCCTTCGTGGTTGGCTGTGAAGGGAACAGTCCGCGGCGTTCGCCCTTTGCCGCAACTTCGGTACCGACTTCGGCGAAGCCGGTGGAGTATGCTCCGGCTTCGAAAAATGTGCAGCCAGGCAATCAAACAGCCAACAATGGACCTGCACCAACTGTTCATGTTGAACGAGAGGGCAATCCGGGAGTACCGGATCCCGTGAATCCACCAGCAGGAAATCCAGTAGTCAATGCACCAATCAAGATTGATCGGAAAAAACTTCAAGATCGAATCAATGAACTCCGTTCTAGTTCAGCGATTTTTTTACGAAGTGAAGTTGGTGATTTGGTTGGCACAGGAATTCAAGAGAATAATAACTTTGTTTTCCGTACTGCCGAAGGTCTCAACAAATTGAAAATCATCCAGCTGATGGATGCGTGGCGTGCCACTAAAGGAAAGCCTCCGCAAACACCTAAAGAATTGCTACGCATGTTAGAGAATGACGGTAATAATGTTGATCTTGGTGCGTTAGGGAGAGATGAGTTTTATATCTACGATCCAGAATTGGCGGCAAAAGAATCGAGCAAAGAAAACATCGATTACTTGCAGCAATACCCGTAAGGAAAATTAAAACGGCACGCCCCGCGGATTGGGGAGCATGAAGCGCGTGCCGTTGACCCCTTGATTGACACCATTGATTTTGTTTCGGAGTCTCCCCATGCGTCTGCAGCTTCGTTTTTCGTTGGCAATATTGTTTGCCCTTTCTCTGGGCTTGTGCTCCCTGAGCTTCATGTCTTCATCGGCTAACGCTGCCGAGTGGATGTTCGAACGGTCGTATTACACCCACGATCCAGTTCAGGCGGTTCGCATCGGTCCGCAACCAGCGGCAGGCGCGCCGAACTACAGCCGGGTCCAAGGGGCCTTCACGTCGACCGGCTTGCGGCAACTTCGCAGCACGATTCGCGTCGGCAATTCGATTGACAATTACTATCAATGGGACGGCTGGGTCCAGCGCGGCGTCCAGTATTAAGGGAAAGAATCTCGGAGTTAGGAGGAAGGAGATAGAATGAATTGCGATTTAATTCCTTCGCTCCACTACCAAGAGCTTGCCGCTTAGCATTCTTCTTACTTGTCGGTGGCATGCGCGGGCTTGAGTTCCTCCTGATCCAGATCCAACCGATACATGATCTGGTTGTAGTCATACCGCGGGACCGGTTCTTTGTTGTTGCTGAACTCGCGCGTGAAGGTTCCTTCGAAGAGCAAGATCGGCGAATCGCTCGGCGTCATCTCGGGATGGAGCCGTGGGTTGTAAAAGGTGTAGTTCTTGTGGCTCAGCACCTTGACTGCGGGTCCCCACGGACCGGTCGGCGCATCGGCTTCGGCGTACCAGAGCTCGCCGAACGGCGACGGCTTGCCAAAGTTTTCCATGAAGACCGTGACCCAGCGTTTCCGCCAAGGATTCCACGCGATTGAGCCGCTATGCGGTTTGACGCGCGACTTGCCGTCCGCCGCGGCGAGCGATTCTTGCGGCGTCAGTTTCTCCCACGTCGCCGGATCTTGCCACGCTTCGAACGTCGCCGGCATCCGAATCGTCGGCAGCGGGTTCCCAAAGAGCAGCCACTCCTTGCCCTGCTCGTCTTTCCAAAACACCGGGTGGCCTTCGGGGATCAGCGGTTGCTTGGGCTGTTCAGCGCTCTTGGTCCAGATCGTGCGCAGCTTGTCAAAAACTTGCGTCTTCTCGTTCCAAACGGCTTGGCTCCATTCATACGCTTCGAGATGCCCTTTGATCTTGTTGTAACTGCAGACTAGATGTTCGACGCCGTCTTTGTCGCGCAAGCTGACATACCCGTTGATCCAAGTCGGGCCACTGCCGGGCATTTTCGCGACGCCGCGCGGGCGGGCTTGGTCGTCGACGATGTAATCGAGTTGCAAACGCAACGGCGGCTCAAAGTTTTTCAGCGGTTGGATCGCGGTCGTCGCGCTCGTGCCATCGAAGATGCCCAGCGGGTACTTCGCCAGCGATGTATCTCCCCAAGCCCAGTAAAGCTTCCCGCGATGCACGGCGTTCTGGACCGAATCGGCACCGACAATGCCCGACTCGCGCCAGTCGAGTTCCTCGCCCAGCTTTTGGCTCTCGGCAAATAGCCCTGCCCCCGTGATCCGACCCAAGCGTTTGGCGAGGATCGTGCGCTTGACCTCGACGGTCAGTGTCTTGCCCGGTTGCGGCGTCAAGCGGACGCCCTGCATGCCGAACCCGTCCTTCGGAACTTCGTAGCCGTGTCCTTCGACGGTGAACCACGTCTCGCGGCCCATCATCTCCGGCGCATCGAGGGCGATGACGCCGGCGTTGTCCGTGACGAATCGCTGTTGGTCGACGGTGCGAAACTCCACGAGCGACACCGGCCAGCCGGAGTCCTTGTCCTTGACGAGAATCTTGCAAGTTTCCGCGGCGATTGCCGCTGTTGTCTGACTCAAGCAGTTCATTACAAGAAACGAGAAGACGCAAGAAAGGAATCTCGACATAAACAACTGCTTTTCCGAGAAAGTAACTCACGCCAAAACGCATCGTAGTGAGAACATGGCAGTATTTTTTGTCGCCCTCGCTAACGCTACGGGCTACAAAAAATTACCCAAATCGCACTGCGTGGACCGGCGGCAGGTTTGACGATAGTTGATTCCAATGCTCGCCGCCATCGGCGGTGATCCAAAGGTTGCCCGTCGTCGAACCCATCGCCAGGCACTCGCCCGACGCATCGACATCGAGCGCATGTCGATAGACGAGATCAAAGCAGTTCTGGCCGGGCAACCCGTTGGTGAGTTCGGCAAACGTTGCACCGCTATCGTGTGTGCGTGCGACGACAAGTCGTCCTCCCACCGGGACGCGTGTTTCGTCTTTGATCGCCGGCACGAACCACGCGGTGTTTGGATCGCGCGGGTGCACCGCCACGGCGAAGCCAAAGACGGACGGCGGGACATTCGGCACCTCGTGCCACGATTCGGCACCATCGGTTGAGCGAAAAACGCCGTTGTGGTGCTGAACCCACAGTGCATCCGGTGCGGCGGGACACTGGACCAGACGATGCGGATCCTGAATCGACGGTTCGCCGCGCAGCTCCGGCGGCATGTATTCGGCGAACATGCCCGCCGCCGTGCAGCGCCACGTCGCGCCGTCATCGTCGCTCGTCCAAGCGCCGCCGCACGAGACGCCGACTTGAATCCGCCGCGGGTTGCGCGGATCGACGCAGATCGAATGAATCCCCGGCGTATCGTAGCCGCCACCGAACCACTTCACGCGATCAGGATGATCCCACAGCCCGCGCATCAATTGCCAGCTCGCGCCGCTATCATCGGAGCGAAAGAGACCACCGGGAAGCGTCCCGCACCAAAGTCGCCCGGGCTGTGACGCGGCACCTGCTTCGAGTTCCCAGATCATCTTCAAGTTCGCCGGCACGGGCGGTTTGCCGTCGCCGGTGACGAGTTGCTCGCCCTCGGGATAGACGGGCACGGCCAGTTCTCCCCAAGTTGCTCCGTCATCGCGCGAGCGATGCAGCTTCACGCCGAAGTGACCGAGATTCAGCGCCGCGTAGATCGCTCCATCGCGCGGGTCAGGCAGCGCGAGCGTCACGTTCTGGCCGAGAAAGCTGGTCTGTGCCAGTTCCCATGTACTGCCGCGTTGTTCCCAGCGCAGTAGACCTTTGCGAGTCGAAACCCATAGCACCGCCGCCATTATTAACCCCCGGATAAGGCTTGAAAGAGCGAAAGTTCATCGTCGTCGCCGACTGGCTGCGCGAGCGTCGTCTTGTCGCGGACGACATGGCCATTCACAAACGCCGCGACGTGCTGCCGCAATGCCCCTTGGTCATCGAGCAAGTATCCGCGCAGCCGCGGATATTGCTCGCAAAGAGCATCCACCGTTTGTCGAACGGTTGTGCCCGAGATCGACAGCGCCTGAGGAAAATTCTCCAAGCCGGCTTGATGAATCAGATGGGACGTGAGCGTGACTTTGGGCATGGGAGTGCTCGATTAAATGCTCCCAGGGGATAAACCCCTGGGCTTTGCTAATTTAATCCGAGTTACTGAACCGCGTCCAGCACTGACAAAATTGTCCGCCGATCAAGCGAGAATTTCTTTGACTACATGCCCATGCACATCCGTCAAACGGAAGTCGCGGCCTTGGAACTTGTAGGTCAATTGCTCGTGATCGAAGCCGAGCAAGTGCAGAAGCGTCGCTTGCAGGTCGTGGACGTGGACCTTGCCCTCGGTGACGCCGAAGCCGAGTTCGTCGGTCTTGCCGTGGACGTAACCTGGTTTCACGCCGCCGCCGGCAAGCCACATCGTGTAGGCATCGACATGGTGATCGCGGCCGACCGTCGCGCGGTTTTCGCCGAGCGGTGTCCGTCCGAATTCGCCGCCCCAGACGACGAGCGTGTCCTCAAGCAGCCCCCGGCGCTGCAGGTCGAGGACCAGCGCGGCCGAGGCTTGATCCGTTTCGGCGCAGCGTTGTTCGATCGCCTTGTTCAGATTGTTCGCCGCATCGCCGTGATGATCCCAATCGGTGTGGTAGAGCTGCACGAAGCGCACGCCGCGCTCGATCAATCTTCGCGCGAGAAGGCAATTGTTCGCGAACGACGCTTGGCCCGGCTTGACGCCATAGAGATCCAATGTCTCTTGCGATTCCTTCTTCAGGTCCATGAGCTCCGGCGCGCTAGCTTGCATCCGCGCTGCCATTTCGTACGCATTGATTCGCGTGATGATTTCGGGATCGCCTACAGTATCGAGATGAGTCTTGTTCAGCGCATTGACGGTGTCATAAAAATCCCGCTCGCGCGCGGGAGTCATGCCGGCCGGGCTACGAAGGTTCAAGATTGGATCACCGCTGCCGCGGAAGGGCACACCTTGATACGCGGTGGGCAAGAAGCCGCTGCTCCAGAGCGAGTTGCCCGCGCGCGGGCCGCGCGGCCCCGATTGCAGCACGACAAACCCGGGCAAGTTTCGCGACTCGCTCCCGAGCGCGTATGTCGCCCAAGCGCCGATGCTCGGCCGGCCCGGGGCTTGAAAGCCGGTATTCAGGAACAGCTTGGCTGGGCCGTGGTTGAAGACATCGGTCGTCATCCCGTTGAGCCAGCAGACCTGGTCAACAATCTTCTTATGGTGCGGGATTAACTCGCTGAGTTGCATCCCGTTGTTGCCCGCGGGGGCGAACTTGCGCGCACTGCCGAGCAGCTTTTCATTTCCTTTGAGAAAGGCAAAGCGTTTCCCTTCGAGCATGCTCGGCGGCGGGGCTTGGCCGCTGAGCTCGCGGAGCTTCGGCTTGTCGGTGAAGAGCTCCAATTGACTCGGCCCGCCGGCCATGAAGAGAAAGATCACGCGCTTCGCCTTGGCCGGCAGCGGCGGCTGGCGCGGGGCCATTGGCTCAGTCGGGTTGATCTTCGGCGCGGCTCCCCTGCTCTCTTGTTGCAAGAGCTGCGCGAGCGCCATCGTGCCTAGGCCGAGGCCGCATTGCGAAAAGAAATGCCGCCGCGTTTGCGCGAGTTCGGCTTGGGCGAGTTGGGCGTAACGTTGAGTGAGGTTCATGGTGATTTCTCTTAAGTCAGGCACATGTGCCTGACATGCTTAGCCCGAGCGTCCACGCCGGGCCGCCAACTTGCAGAGCAAGTTGGCTACTCTCTTGTAATAAACTCATCCAAATTCAAAATCGTCCGCGCGACATTCACAAGCGCCGCCGTGGATTCGGAACTAGCTCCGCTCTTGGCAAGCGCCGGCGAGAGGAGTTTCTTCGCGTCGTCGGGTTCCTTGGTCAACAAGTCTTGCTGCCGCGACGCGTACTCGCGCAGGATCGTCAGCTCCTTGTCCGTCGGTTCCCGTTGTAGGCAGAGCAACCAAGCGCGGCGAAGCTGCGCATTGCCCGTTGCCAGCGATTTTTCCACGGGAACTTCGCGCAAGACTCGCTTGGCGAGTCCGCGCGCGATTTCGACAAAGGCTTCGTCATTGGCAAGCGTCAGAGCTTGCAGCGGCGTGTTCGAGCGCGCGCGGCGCGTGCAAGTTGTCTGAAAATCGGGCGCGTCGAACGTGGTCAGCAATGGATACGGCGCGCTGCGAAAGAAGACGGTGTACATGCCGCGGCGGTAACGATCCGCGCCGGTCGCCGCGGTCCAGGTCTTTTTGTTTTGCGTGAACGCGTAAACGCCCTCGGGTTGCGGCGGGCGAACCGACGGGCCGCCGATCTCGCGCGTGAGCAAGCCGCTCGCGGTGAGGGCCAGATCGCGCGCGATTTCGCCTTCGACGCGAATCCGCGCCTGGCGAGCGAGCCACCGAT
>JBGSSS010000137.1:0-9281 GCA_041736895.1 Pirellulales bacterium | reverse complement strand
GCGGCTAACCGGTTAGCCGCGACGCGAAGCGGTGCGTCAATTGACTCTGCGGAGCTTTTTACGCCACGCGTTGCCCGCCGCTGATAAAGTGCGACATCAACTCCGCGCGCGAGTTCACGCCGAGCTGGCGATAAATGCTTTTGACATAATCGCCGACAGTGTGGTGGCTGAGCTGCAAGCGCTTGGCGACTTGTTTGAGCGAATCGCCGCCCATCAGAAAGATCAGCACTTGGCGTTCGCGCTGCGATAGGTTGAGCAGTGTGCGATTGATCGGAATCTTGGCGTTGTCGCGGTGGAGCCATTCGACCTGCTGAAACACCAGATGCACAATCGTCCGGTCGCGTTCGGTGAACTCGGATTTGCCAAGGCGGCGATGAAAGCCGATGCCGCTGCAAACGCCGGGCTGCAACGCGTACGTCGAGAGGATGTTGTGGCCGAAGCCGCCTTGGTGCCAAAGATGCGCGACACCGGCGACCTGGGGAATAGCGAAGACCTCTTGGCTGAGCAAGGTGATATAGCGGTTGTTGTTGACGATTTCGAGAAGAATCGGATTCACGGCCGCGGCGAATTCGCCGCTGGTCAACAGATTCAAGAAGCGGATTTTTTCCGCGTCCTCAAGCATACCGCCATCCATCCAGCTATTGGACATGGCATCCGTGGAATTCTCATCGAAAACGCCGACACTCCAGCACCAAAAATCGGCCCCGATGATATTCGACACGCCATCGACCACCGCATGTTTCCGTTCCGAGATTGGAGCGGTAATTGTCGGGTCGCTGGCTTGCGAAACCAAGGAGAGAACATCTTCCACATCGCGGGCATCGAGTTGCTTTAACATGGGACCGAACGAGAAGAGTTGTTTCGACGAATGACGAACCATTTGCTGCAACGCGTTCTCCTTTTTTGAGAGAACAGGAAATCGGCCGTGAATCGAAACTTCCTTTTGAAGTGCCAAAATCGACAGACCATGCAGTTCTTCGAGAATTTCCAGCCAAATTATTGCAATTCAAAAAAAGCAAATACATCAGTCGATTGCTAGCAATTGATGAGCGCCTATTCAAACAACTGTTTTACCCCCTGTTTACGGGAATGTTTCAGTTCGATCAAAAGCGATAGAAGTTTCGATAGGTTCTTGTAGCGTGGACTGTCCGCGAAGCGGCATTCGGTTGCAAGTTAACTAATGACGTCGTTGCCGCATGGTGGCGACTCGAAGCCAGTCGAAGTAACCACTGTATTGTGCTCCCTCAAAAGGCAAGCCGGACAGTGGTAGGGGCAGGTACTTCGCTGGCTTTTGAGTTCTGGGATCAAAAAATAAGCTCCGCTGCGCGACTCGCAGCGGAGCTTAATCAATTTTGTAATTAAACTATTATCCTTGCAGCCATGTCGGATATTGTCCCGCCGGTGGGAGCTTGATGACTTTCGCGCCCGAAATGCCGGGGATGTTTTTGACCTCGGCCAGCGCCGCGGCGCTCGGTTCGCTGTCGAGATTCAGCACGCCGGTCGCTTGTCCGCCCTGTTGATTTCGACCCACCGCCATTTGCGCGATGTTGATCTGATGCCTGCCGAGCGTCGTGCCGATGTTGCCAATGATGCCCGGCGTGTCGGTGTGGGTGAAGATCATCATCGTGCCATCGAGGTACGCTTCGAGCTTATGCTCGTCCACCTGCACCAAGCGCGGCATCGCCGTGCCAAAGACCGTGCCGCTCGCGCGATGCACGCCATCCGGCGCGACGACTTCGGCGGTGATCTGGCTGCTGAACGCCCCCATGTCGTTGCGGCGCAATTCCACTAGCTCGATGCCGCGCTCGCGGAGTAACACTTCCGAATTGACGATGTTCACTTCACGCTCGAGCGCGTGCTGCAAGAACCCGGCGGCAAACGCCGCGGTGAGGAGCTTTGTGTTCTTGTCGGCCACTTCGCCGCGATAGTTCATGATCACCCGCATCGCCCCGGGCTTGGCCATCTGCGCGAGCATCATGCCGAGGCGGTACGAGACATTCAAGTCGCCGCGCATCTCGCCAAGAGTCTTGCCGTCCAGCGGGCTGAAGTTAACCGCGTGCTTGATCGTGCCGTTCGAGAGAAAATCGACCAACAAGTTCACGCCTTCGACGGCGACTTGCGATTGAGCTTCTTCGGTGCTCGCCCCCAAGTGCGGCGTGCATAGAACACCCGGCATGCCAAACAACGGGCTTTCCGTGCAGGGTTCCGTCTCAAAGACATCGAGTGCTACGCCGGCGAGTTTGCCCGAGGCGAGACCTTCGACCAAGGCGGCCTCATCGTAGATGCCGCCGCGGGCGCAGTTGATGACGCGCGCGCCGTGCTTGAGCAGTTTGAGCGATTCGAGGTTGATGATCCCCTTGGTCTCTTCGGTCAGCGGCGTGTGTACGGTCAGGTAGTCAACCTGCGGCAGGAGTTCCTTGACCGTCGCAGCCGGCTCGATGCCGAGCTCTTGCACCTTTTCACGCGACATCAGCGGATCGAAGCCAACGACCTTCATTTCAAACGCCTTGGCCCGCTTCGCCACGGCCAGGCCAATGCGGCCCAACCCGATGACGCCGAGTGTCTTGTCGGCGAGTTGGGTGCCCATGTACTTGTTGCGGTCCCAGCGTTTTTCGATCAGGCCTTGGTACGCCGGGGCGACATTTCGCGAAAGAGCGAGCATCAGCGTAAAGGTATGCTCGGCCGTGCTGAGCGTGTTCCCAGCCGGGGTGTTCATGACAACAATGCCCTGGCGCGTCGCGGCATCCTTGTCGATATTGTCGGTCCCGACGCCGGCGCGGACGATGGCACGGAGTTTGTTGTTTCCGACGAGCGATTCGGCCGTGATTTTGACGCCGCTGCGGCAGATGGCCCCGTCGAACTGGGCGAGAGATTCGCGGAGGGCGTCGCCCTTCAGGCCCGTGCGGACTTCGTATTCGATTCCCCGGCTCTTCGCCAGATCCAACAACGCCAAACCGTCGGGGCTGAGTGTATCGAGAACAATAATGCGGGGCATGGATCGTTCGAAAATAAGGAAAACTCGTGGGCAAATCCCGAAAACCGGCCAATCTTCGGCCAGTCCGGGAAAACCGTTGAATATATCGCTATCACGCGCAATCAGGGAGGGGCGGAATTTTTCCTGTTTCCAATAAAATCGGCGTTGAGGACGGATGCATGCGGATTTTACGCGAGCGGGCAACGTCAGTTCCCCGGTTCCGTTGGTGTTGGGGGAAACTCGCTGGCAAACCGGGTGGTTTACGTCATCCGCTCGCGAACTTGCTATCTTGATTGTGGCAGGATTCGCGTGTGGCCGCGCGAACATCTTGCGATTCCGAGCCATCTGGAATAAAGTTAGTAGTTCGTCGGTTTCGGCCGCGTGTCACCCTTTCTTCACTGAGAGGTCCACGACGGCTCGTGATGCGATGGTGCCCTTAGCTCAATTGGTTAGAGCACTAGGTTGTGGTCCTAGGGGTTGCCGGTTCAAGTCCGGTAGGGCACCCTGATAAACAAGAAACCTCGCCCCGTTGTCAGGGCGAGGTTTCTTGATTTTACGATACTATTTAGCCGCTTAGCGTGCGACCGCGAGCAACTCGGCTTTGGCAATCGGCAGCAGATTGTTTCGCTTGTCTGCCTCCGTTACTTCGTTCTGCACATCGGCGACAGCGAACAAGACTTTGAAAGCCTGGCGTTCATTCTGGCCTTGTTCGGTCATGGCCAAAGCCTGAACCGGTAATCGGACTTCGATCGTTTCGCGAGCACCAGCGGCCAGTTGAGTCAACTCCTTGCCCGCTGGAACCATTTCAGCATTAGGTTCGTTCTTCAAGCTGGCATACAAGCCTAGACTGAACTTGCCCGCGTCGGCTGTCCCTTGGTTGGCCACAATTACTCGCATCAGGGGCCCAAGGTTCTGGCTTAGATCCCCTGCTTCGACCATGACCACCTGTTCAACTACCAAATCTACTGTAGCCGGAGCAGCATCAATTGGGGCTGCGTCCACGGCAACCGGTGCTTGAGTCTCTGCACTTGTCAACATGGGCGAGTAATTGACCCATGAGGTAAAGCATGGTGTGTAGTTTGGCAGGGGACAGTAAGTTCCACAGTTTGCCCATGGCAAATTGCATCCCCAACCCCAGTTTCCACACCCGCCCCAAGGCCCCGGAGGACAGTGAATAGGCGGAAAGGCTGGACCGCAGACCGGGGGAATCGGAATAAAGATCGGCGGCTTGGGATTGAACACTGGCGGCTTCGGAAATGGTTTGGGTGTCAACTGTGGCGGTTTCGGTCCCGCTCCAGGCGGCAAATCCAGGTCAGGAAACTTGGTGGGGTCCTTGAGCGGCTTCAAGCCGCCGGGAAACTTGCTCGGATCCTTGAGCGGTTTCAGGTCCGCCAAATCGACGTTGTTGGGGTTCTTGCCCAGGGGCAATTTGGAACCAGGAACGGTTAGCGTCCCCAGCTTGCTAGGCTTTTGCAGGACCACATTGGAATTCCCCAAGTTCGGACGGTTCACAGGGCCGGGAACTTTGGAAATGGTTGCCGCATTGTTGAGCGAGTTCAAAGTAGCGGGTTTGCGAAGTACTTGTGCTTGGCTAGCTGGCTTGCTTAGTGAAGCGGCTTGGGGTGTTGGCTTGCGGCTCAGGTTGTTGGCCGCATTGCCGCGAAATGCGTTGCTGCTGGCCGCTGGCGAGCGACCTGCCGAATTCGACGAGAGCTTGCTCGTTTTGCCCCCGGCGGGAGCTGCATCGACTGAAATCGTGGTGAAACAAACAACCGACAGCAACAAAACGAGTTTGGTAAAAATCTTGGACACGGCGGAATCTCCGGATGTAAAGAACCACGTTTGCCGCAGTTCGGGGATGTTGGTGACCTAGGTAAGTTAGTTGGGTCAATAACACCCCAGGCGAAGAAACCCCGGTTTTGTTACAGAAACTTCATTGAAAGACATAACATCGCGTTTTTTGACTGATTCAATCGCCAACGTGTTATTTGAAAGCTACTCACTCCTTTTTTTGCTCAATCAATACCAAAGAAGCCCACCAAATGAATTCGCGGCGAGTCTACTCTTCATGGTGAATAAGTTACAGATCAGAATTTAACCATGCCTACGAAGATACCCAGGTATTTCGCATGGCACAAAATCATCTTGAAAACCGCAAGTTCTGACTTCAAAGAAAGCAAGTTTCGCAGAAAGATTCGATGACTATTGATGTAATTACACCCGCTTGCTCAGCTTCTCCGCCAGGCGATTCAACGCCTTGCTGTGGTCGTCCAGCGGCAGGTGAGCCTGAATCAGATGCAGCCCCTGGGTCTCTTTCCAGGCCGCGCTCAGCGCCGCGTCGAATTCGCCTTCGGTGCGGACTTCGTAGCCGACGCCGCCGTTGAGAATCTCGGGCAGCTTGTGGTACTTCCACGGGTTGATGTCGTTGAAATCGCCAGGGTGCAGCGCGCGTTCGGTGCCGTAGCCCTGGTTGTCGAGCAGGATCACAATCACCGGCAGATTGTGCCGCACGATCGTGCTGAGTTCCATGCCCGTCATCTGAAATGCGCCGTCGCCGACGATCGCCACGACGCGATCATGGCGGCGCGTGATGCCGACGCCGAGCGCGGCGGGCACGGCGAAGCCCATGCTCGTGTAGTAGCACGGGGCGAGGAACTCGGTTTTTTGGCGAATGATGAGTTCGGTCGCCGCGAACATCGAATCGCCGACGTCGGCGATCACGGCCGTTTCCTCGTCAAGCGCCTCATTGAGCCGCGCCATCAGCCGTGTGATCGTCAGTGTGCGCTGCGGTTCAAGTTTGTACGGCTCGGCCGCTTCGACGGGGCTTTTGGGGAGTTTGCGCTGCGCACAAAGCGGCTTGATTCTTGCAAGTTCGCGGAGGAAATCCTCGAGCAGCACATCGTGATAATGATGATGCCGAACTCGAAGCTGTTCGCTCGTGGCGTAGATGCAACTGCTCGGATTCAAGTTCGCCGTGTAAATCCCCAGATTGATGTCGGTCATGAACGTGCCAAGAAGCAGCACGCAATCACTTTCCTCGACAAACTGCGTCACCTCTTCGCGGCCTAATGCGCCTTCGTACAGCCCCACATACTGCGGGTGATACTCGCTGATGACACTCTTGCCGAGCATCGTGGCGGCAACACCGAGTTTGCTCCCTTCGGCCAGAGCTAGGAGTTCGTCTTGCAACCCAAATCGATGAATCTCGATGCCCGCGACGATGCACGGCCGCTGTGCGCGGTTGAGCCAGTCAACGGCGTCGGCCACCGCTTCGGCCAGGGCGTGCGGATCGCTCTGCGGGATGACCTGCTTGTATTGATAAGGTTCCTCGGGTACGACATGGACCATGTCGCGCGGAATCTCGATGTAGACCGGCCGCTTGAAACGGACCGCTGCGTCGAGCACGCGGTCGATCTCGTGGAACGCGATCCGCGGGTCGCTCAGTTCCGTGCCGGCGACCGTCAGCTTTTCAAAGACCTCGAGCTGCGTGCGGAAGTCCCGGACCTTGTGATGCAACAGCGGGTTGTTGATCCGCTCACGCAAACCGGGCGAGCCGGTGATGACCACGACCGGCGATTTTTCGGCGTACGCGCCCGCAACGCTGTTGCAAGTGCTCAACCCGCCGACGCAATACGTCACGCAAAGCGCGCCGAGACCATTCACCCGCGCGTACGCATCGGCGGCGAAACCGGCACAATCCTCGCGTGTGCAGCCGACGACATTGATCGGGCTCTCTTCGAGCAGATGATAGAAGCCGAGGACGTAATCGCCCGGGATGCCAAAGACATCGGCGATGCCGTAATCCTGGAGGCGGCGGATCAGGTATTGGCCGATGCTGAGACCCGCGACTTCGCGCGGATCGGGAATTGAGCGCGAAGGGCGACGATGCAACGGAATGGTAGGCGGCATGTCGGTCATCGAAACGGTCCCTCGTGGAAATAGGTGCCTGTATTTCTCCTTTTGGAATTATCCCGGACTTGTCTCTCAAGACAATCGCAGTTTTGGCTTCTGGCCCACATTTCCCCCGGTTAACTCGCCGTGGCGATTGCGGTATGATGAGTGGCTCGAATCCTGATTTGCCACAAGTTTTCTTCTTTGAATACCGCCATGTCCGCTGCCGTTGCGCCGAAGCCGCTGGAAACCACGCCTGCTGGAAAATTGCTGATTCGCGTCGGCCATTCGCCTGATCCCGACGACGCATTCATGTTTCACGCGCTAACCAACGGCAAGGTCGATACCGGAGCTTATGAATTTCGCCACGAACTGGTCGATATCGAGACGCTGAACCGCCGGGCATTCGCCAGCGAATTGGAACTCACGGCGTTGAGCTTGCACGCGTATGCCCACCTGAGCGATCAGTACATTTTGTGTCCCTGCGGTGCCAGCATGGGCGATAAATACGGCCCGATGGTTGTCGCCAAGGAACAACTGACCCGCGAGACCTGTCGCGGCAAGACGATTGCCGTGCCGGGAACGCTGACGACGGCGTACCTGGGCTTAAGAATGTGGCTCAGCAAAGACGGAAAGGCTGACTTCAACGAGGTTGTCGTCCCGTTCGATCAAATTATCGACGCGGTCCTTGCCGGTGAATGGAAAGGGACGAAAATCGATGCCGGGCTGATCATTCACGAAGGTCAACTTACCTACGGCGATCAAGGTCTCAAGCTGGCGGTCGATCTCGGCGCGTGGTGGTTCCAAGAGACTGGCTTGCCGCTGCCACTCGGCGCGAACGGCATCCGCCGGAACCTTGGCCCCAAGGTCATCCGCGAAGTGAATGCGCTCCTCAAGGAAAGCATCGAGTACGGCTTGGCGAATCGAGACGAAGCGCTCGATTACGCGATCCAATGGGGCCGCGATCTCGATCGTCAACGCGCGGATAAATTCGTCGGCATGTACGTCAACGATTGGACAATTGACTTCGGTCCCCGCGGCCGCGAAGCGGTCCGCGTCTTGCTCGAACACGGGCATCAAGCGGGCGTGATTCCAAAGCTCGTCGTGCCGGAGTTCGTCTCATAACTAGGGCAGAGAAGGCAAAGGCAAAATACTTGCCCACAGATACAGACAGATGGACACCGATAACGGCAAATTACTCCGTGTATAGGTATCTGCACATTTTGCTTCACAACATGCTCAGAACGAAAAATGCGGCCCCCAAAGCGGCCTGCTCGCCCCGCGAGCAAGAAAAACTGCTGCGCTAGCGCCGGCAAAGATCTTCGATCGACGTCGTGCGAAGATCCTTCTCACGGGGTGAGAAGACCACTTTGGATACAGCGGCATCGGCGCAACTTCTTTTGGAGTGGAAAACCCCAGGTTTTCACAAACTCCAAGCAATCCTGGAAACTTGTGTAAATTCCATTGCCCTCCGTGGGAAGGGAGCCAGACAGTATTATGGTGAGGTGCCGCTAAGATTCTTACACGCGCTTGATCAAACACAGCGCCGCGATTCCCGCGCTGACGAGATTCCAGACGATCAAACTCAACGGCACGCGCTGGCCGTCAACACGGATCAAGATTGCGCCCAAGATTCCGGTCGACAAGCTCGCGAGCGCTAGCCAGCCAAAAAATTGTGGGGTGTTGAAAGCAAATTCCACAGGATGGTCGGGGTATTCGATCACGCCCGCCCAAGGTAAAAACCAAACGGTCATGAGCTTGGCCGAAATCATCCAGAGCATCGCCGTGCCGAGTTCCACCGCCGGATAGCGCAGCGGAATCGGCAGCTTGCAGTCGTAACATTTTCCCCGCAAGATCAGCCAACCAAGGATCGGCAAGTTGTGCCACCAGCGAATCGAGTGCTTGCAGCGCGGGCAATGCGAACTCGGCTGGCTCAGACTCATCCCGCGCGGCAAGCGATAGACGACGACGTTCAAAAAACTGCCAAACGCCGCGCCAAAGACGAAGATCGAGCCATACCAAAACCATGGCCAAGTCAAAATGATAAACGCCAGATTTTCAATCATCTGAAGTAGTGTGGATTTCAGCCCACACGTCAAAAAAAATTCAAATACAAAATACTAGCCACAGATGAACACAGATAAATGCGGGAGACAATTATTCTTCTACACTACTGTCCGGCTGAGGAATTTGAAAATTGTTTGAACTCGGCGCTGCTTAAAGACTTGCGGCGTTTTTTCAGCGCGCACGACTTGAAATCGTTCGGAACGAAAATGAGTGTTTTTTACCGTTGACAGAAAATTGCTGCGTTGCATCCTCCGATAAAATGCAGACTTAGTTTGCGTGAGACACAAACAATCTCCCAATAAATTGTTGTCAATAGGAAGTCCTGAATGGTTGCAAATCCCGGCGAATT
>JBGSSS010000125.1:0-18202 GCA_041736895.1 Pirellulales bacterium | reverse complement strand
CAAACCGGCGGCGATTGCCATCGTTACCCGCGGCGGCGGGACGCCGTGCGGCGCCTGTCGCCAGGTCCTGGCCGAATTCGCGCCGTCGCTGCCGATTCTCCTGGTCGATGCTGACACGGGTGCCGTCGTCGAGACGGACCTCGCCAAACTGCTGCCGTCGCAGTTCGCCAGCGAGTTCGTCGGCAATCCGACCGCCGGCTAGCGCGGTGTTGCGAAGCGAAGCTGAGCAACAATAAAGCCGCCGATGGTATCGGCGGGCTTTTCTAGAACACGCGGCTTATCCCCAAAGCCCAGGGGTTTACCCCCTGGGATCTCATCGCGCTGCATTGCTAGCTGACGGCTTGTGACATTTGCGTGACGCAAGCCGGGCCGATTTACGGGTAACATTCACGTGTAACCTTTTATGCGGCGAGACAAAGGGGCCGTTGCTCGCCCATTTCTTGACATCCCCTCACTTAGGAGATTTCCAATGCCCCGCCGCACTTCGTTTGCATTGCTGGCCGCCTTGTGTTTGCCGTTCGCCACGTTCGCCGACGAAACGCCGCAACAAGCGCGGCCGCAACCCGCTCAAAGGGCAGCGAAGAATGTCCCCGACAATCCGAACATCGACATGGAAGCGCACCTGCGGATTGCGGCCGAAGCGGCCGAGCATCGCAAGACGCATCGCCTGAGCGAAGACGACTTTCTCGCCGTGAGCCAGGAGCCGGGCGTCGTCGTGCTCGACTGCCGCAGCAAGGCGAAGTTCGACGAGCTCCACATCGAAGGGGCGGTGAACCTGAGCTTTCCTGACCTGACCGAAGAAGGTCTGAAAAAAGCCTTCCCCGACAAAAATGTGAAGCTGCTGATCTATTGCAACAACAACTTCAAGAACGCGTTGCAGGCAATGCCAACGAAGCGGGCCGAGGTCGCGCTCAACGTTTCGACTTTCATCACGCTCTACACCTACGGCTACAAGAACGTATGGGAGTTGGGGCCGCATCTCGATGCGAAGACGACGAAGTTGAAACTTGTCTCGACGCCAGCCCGTAGCTCGTAGCCATTGCTACGAGCGAGAAAGAAAATATTGATTCACGATGAGGGGCTGAACTTCATTGGTCATTAAAACCCGCCGGCAAAGCCGGCGGGTTTTTGTTCGTAGCAATGGCTACGAACTACGGGATGGGCGCTGCCTCCCAGAAGTCCTGTCTGGCTCCCTCTCCCTTGCGGGGAGGGCTGGGGAGGGGGTTCTGCGTTATGCTAGACAATCTATTGTATAATACTATGCACGGAAGAAAATCGAATTTGAAATCTACATCGTCAACTCCAGCCCCCCTCCCTAATCCTCGTGCGCAAGAGGGAGGGGACCAAACCAGATAACATTGGGGAGTTGGTTGGCAGTTAGCAGCATTATTGCTCCGGCGGAGGCCCGGTCTCCTTTACCGCCGGTTCTTTTGGAGCTGGTTCCTTTGGCGCAGGTTCCTTTGGCGCAGGTTCCTTTGGCACAGGTTCTTTCGCTGCCGGAGTTGCTTCGACTGGCTGCTTTGCGGCCGGTTCCGGCGTCGCGGCTTTCTGCTGTGGAGTTTTCGAATCGCTGCTCGGGGTAATGGTATCCGGCGTTGCGGGGGCCATCACCGCAGGGGCAGGGAGCGCTTGCTCTGCTTTGTTGAGAAATTCTCTGAAGCGCTGTTCACGATCCACAAAATCGGCTTCGGTCAGCAACATTCCGGCCATGCAAGCCGTCATGAACGACGCGAGATTGCCGCCGAGCATCGCGCGTAATCCCAAACGTGCCAAATCGCCCGTCCGTTCCGGCGCGAGCGGACCGATGCCCCCGAGTTGGATTCCAATCGAGGCGAATGTCGAGAAACCGCACATCGCGTAAGTGGCAAGTGCCACGGAACGAGCTTCTAATGCGGGCGTCCCGGTGCGCAGCCAGTCGGAAAGCTGCGTGTAGGCGTTGAATTCGCTGGCAATCAAGCGAATGCCGAGCAACTGGCCAATTTCATCGCAGTTGTCCCAATGAATACCGATCAGCCAAGCAATCGGAGAAAACACAAAGCCCAGAATCGCTTGCAGACTCCAGTGGGGAGCTTCCGCAGGAGTCCAACCCTTGACGTACCAGTACCACTGCTCGCCCGCCCAGCCGAGAATTCCATTAAACATGGCAATCAGCGCCATAAAGGCGATGAGCATCCCCGCGACGTTGATCGCCAGCTTGACGCCATCGGCGGCCCCATTGGCGGCCGCGTGAATCATGTTGTCGCCGTTTTTTTCGACCTCGAGTTTGACCGTCCCGCGGGTCAATGGTTCTTCGACCTCGGGTTGCATGATCTTGGCCACAACAAGCGCCGCCGGCGCGGAGAGTACCGAGGCCGTGAGCAAGTCCGTCGCGTTGATCCCCATTCCAATAAACGCCGCCATGACTCCGCCCGCGATCGTGGCAAAGCCGCCGACCATGACGGCCATGAGCTCGGACTGTGTCATTTTGGCGACATACGGCTTGATCACCAGCGGCGCTTCGGTCTGACCAACAAAGATATTCGCCGAAGCACTGAGCGACTCGGCCCCGCTGGTCCCGAGGGTTTTTTGCATGACGATCGCGACGACCTTGACGACGGCTTGCATCACGCCAAGGTAATACAGCAGCGACATCAACGACGAAAAGAAAATGATCGTCGGCAAAACCTTGAACGCAAAATAGTGTTCTCGAAAGCCCTTGCCAAAGACGAAATCCGAGCCGACATCGACGTAGTCCAGCAACACGGTAAAGATCCCGCCGACTTGCTCAAAAAAATCACGGCCGAGATCTGTCTTGAGAACGAGCAGGGCAAACACAAATTGGATTCCTAAGCCGCCAAGGACCACGCGCATGCTAATCTTGGTCTTATGCGCGCTCATGCACCACGCCAAGAACAACATCACGAACAACCCCAACAAACTGATCCAACGATCCATAGCGCGGAGATCCAAAAGAGAAGTATGATGAACCAACAGAAGCGGACACGGTTGGGACGCATCCTCTGGACAAGACGGTACAGCTTTCGACAATATGCTAACACAAGGCTTCTCGAACGCCAGCAAATTCCCGCGATTTTGTGCCGTGTAAAAGAAAGATCAAGACCGCGGCGGCAGACAGAATTCATTAGCCCCACGTCAATGACGAGGGAGAAGTGCATTGACCGAGGTTGGTTTTTCTACCAAGGTACGTCGTCGATAAAGTTTCGAAGCTCTTTCTGACGCGGCATCAACTTCCCCCGGTCATTGACCGGGGGCTAATGGAATTCCTGCATCGCTGCGCACTCCGAACTTCACAACACACTGACACTGACCTTAAACCTTGACGATGACACAAACTTTGACAACGCCCGCGATTGAACCTTGGCTTTGGAAACAAGTCGAAGCGGCTGATGCAGTCGGGAAACTCAACGGCAAATCGCGCGAGAACCTGCGCCTTTGGCTTGGCGATCCGCGCTACGCCGCGTCGCGGCAGACGGTGGCGAACTTGATCTGCCAAGGGAAATGGGTCGAGCTCGACAACGCGTTTTGGACGACGATCCCGTTCGGCACGGCGGGCCGCCGCGGCGTGATGTACCCCGTAGGGCCAAACGCGATCAACGACCGCACGATGGGCGAGAGTGCGCGGGGCTTGACCGATTACTTGCTCGAGCTGTATCCCGAGCGGGCAGGGCAGGGGGCCTTGAAAGTAGCGATCGCCTACGACACACGGCATCGCTCGCGGCACTTCGCCGAACTCTGCGCCGAAATTCTCACCGCGGCCGGGATTCGGGTCTTGTTCCTCGACGGCTTCCGCGCGACGCCCGAGTTGGCTTGCACCGTGCGGGTGAAAAAATGCGACGCTGGCATCATGATCAGCGCGAGCCACAACCCGCCGAGCGATAACGCGATCAAGGTTTTCTGGTCCGACGGCGCGCAGATCCGCCCGCCGTTCGACGCGGCGCTGATCGACCGCGTGAATCAGGTGCAGGACATTCCGCGCAAGAACTTCGCCGCGGCGGTCAAGGAAGGACTGGTGAAATTCGTCCAAGACGACATGGACCGGATCTATCAAGCGGCGGTGCTCAAGCTGGCGAAGCCCGGGCCGCGCGATTTGAAGATTCTGTACTCGCCGCTGCATGGCGTCGGCCGGACATGCGTCGAGCCGGTGCTGCTGGCCGATGGGATCTCCACGCTCAGCCTCTACGGGCCGCAAGCCGAACCGGACGGCAACTTTCCCAATGTGCCGGGGCATGTCTCGAATCCCGAGAACCCCGGCGTGTTCACCGATCTGATCACGGCGGCGAAAATCAACGGCAACGATTTGATTCTGGCCAGCGATCCGGACGCGGATCGGATCGGCGCGGCCTGCCCCGAGACTTACAAACCCAAAGCCGAGTGGAAATTTCTCACCGGAAACCAGATCGGCGTCCTGCTCGGCGAGTGCTTGCTCGCGCGGTTGAAAGCCGCGGGCCAACTGACGCCGGAGCACTTCGTCGTCAAGACGCTCGTCACGAGCAACATGCTCGTGCGCCTCGCCGAATCGTACGGCTGCACCGCGTACGGCGATGTGCTGACGGGGTTCAAGTGGATCGGCCTCGTGATCGACGAACACGATCCGGCGAAGTTCGTCCTCGGCACCGAAGAGGCGCACGGCTATCTGGCCGGAACGCACATCCGCGACAAAGACGCGGCCGTCGCGGCGATGCTGCTCGCGGAGTTCGCCGCGGAACTCAAGCAGCAGGGCAAGACGCTGTGGCAAGAGCTGCAAGCGATCTACCAGCGCATCGGCTGTTTCCAAGAGCGGTCGTTTGCGGTGACGTTGCCCGGCGCGGATGGCATGGAACGAATGCAGCGCGTGATCGCGGCGTTCCGCACGCAGCCACCCGTGAAGCTCGGCGACTGCACGGTGAAACAGGTCCGCGATTACGAGAAGTCGACGATCCGCCAACTCGATCCGCCGCCGAGCGGCAATGCGGTGACAACGCTGATCGGACCGCGAGCCGACATGATGTTCTTTGACCTAAACTTGCCGGGGCACATGGTCGCGATGCGACCGAGCGGGACGGAGCCGAAGCTCAAGTTCTACCTCTTCAGCGAACTCCCGCCGAAGGCCAGCCAAGATGTGCCAACAGCGGTCGCCGTCTTGCAGCAGCGTCTGCTAAGAATCGAAACCGACCTGCACGCGCTGGTGAATGCGGTATCGTGAGAGGCAAAAAGGCAAATACCAAACACGGAGAAGCGGAGGAAATTCAGAGCGGCACCGAGAAGATAAAATGCGAAGGCAAATACAAAATGCATTTCCCACAGATTGACACAGATGAACACAGATAAATGCAGAATGCCATATAGGGCCTACCCACAACCGATTCGCCAAAGAAACGCAACTGATTGGCAAGAGAATGAAGGCAGGAGAATAGCTCAGAAACATTCTCTTGCCTTCATTCTCCTGCCTATATCCGGTGGTAGTTTGCTCTCCGTTGGCAGATCGTGCTTAGAGCTTGTCCACGAGACGTTTCTCATCTGTATTTGTATTATCTGTGTGCATCTGTGGGCAAATGTATTCTGCATTTTGAATTTGCCATCTCCGTGTTCCTCCGTGCTCTCCGTGACTCCGTGGTTAGCATTTCGCCTTTACCGGATCAGCGTATTGAAAATCCGGTCGCCGGCGTCTCCGAGGCCGGGGACGATGTACTTGTGGCTGTTCAGCGTCGGGTCGATCGCGCAGACGTGAATCTCGGCCTCGGGCACGACGCGCTGTACCGTGTCGATCCCTTCTTGCGACGCGATGACGGAGAGCATCTTGAGTTGCGGCACGCCCCAGCGCTTCAACGTCTCGAGCGCGGCGATCGCCGACCCGCCGGTCGCGAGCATTGGATCGACGACCATCGCCAAGTCGACGGGCTTCGACTCGGGGAGCTTGCTGTAATACTCGACCGGTTTGGCTGTCGCTTCGTCGCGATAGACGCCGAGATGCCAGACCTCGGCATCGGGAATCAGATTCAAAATCGAATCGACCATCCCGAGACCCGCGCGCAAGATCGGCACCAGCCCTATGCGCTGACTCACGACATGGCAAGTCGTCGTCACGAGCGGCGTCTCGATCGGCACCGGCCGCAGCGCCAAGTTGGCCGTCGCTTCGTAAGCAAGCAGAACGCTCAAGCGCTGCACGAGGCGGCGAAATTCGGCCGGCGGCGTGGATTTGTCGCGGAGCGCGGCGAGGTGATGTTGGATCAGCGGATGCTTGGCGTGGAGAACGGACATGGGGGGAGAGAAGCAGGGATTGGGGGTTGGGGATTAGGGATTGGGGGCGGAGTATCCGCCCGTTTAGCGGCGACTCACGCGAAGCGCAATGAATACGGAGGAGCGTTCACTGCGTAGGAAAGACTTACTTCGCCTGCTCGACGCGGAGCAAGTAGCGAAAGCTTTCCTGGCCGCGGTCGTGGGCTTCGAGCAGCGAGAGATAATATACCCCGTCCGCTGGCGGAGTAAATTCCAGGCGTGCATCGCGCGAGCCGGCGTGGTCGTCGTTTCCGAGCATCGTCCGCCCCCGCTCGTCGAACAGCGTCAAATGCGGGTCGCAGGGCGACCCGCGGCGAGCCGACAGCGTCTCGGCGACGAAAGGGCGGCCCGCGGCGAGCGTCAGCTTGAACACATCGACATCACGCGATTCTTCGATCCCCGCGGCAATTGTCTGGCCCAGTTCCAGCGACGTCGCCGTGCGAAACCCATTGCCCGGGTCGTCCGTGAGCAACTTGAATGTGACGTTGTGGAGGACCAAGAGCGGCAGCGTGGCCTCGCCGTTGGGCGTTTTGATCAAGAACGGCACCTCGCCCGGCTTCAGTGTCGCAGGGAGTTTGACCTCGAACTCGACGAACGTGTCGCCGAGTTTAGCCGCATCAAGTTCCTGCGGCACACCGACGCTTTCGGCCTTGAGAAATTTGACGGCGACGCCTTCGGCGTTCGTGGCGACTTCGGTCGCGTCTTTCAGGTTCAGCCCCCGGATGCGAACCTTGCCCGCGAAGCCAGTCGGCACGGCGGGCGGAACGGTGAAGAGCGGCAGCGGTTTTTGGGTGTCAGGCTTTTTCTTCGGCGGTTCGTCGTCCTGCGCCGTGGCGGGGAGGGCGAACGTGAGCAGCGCTGCGACGACAATGAGAAGCAGACGACACATGTTTAAGAGAAATCTGTCTGGCTCCCTCCCCCTTGCGGGGAGGGTTGGGGAGGGGGTTCTGCGCTACGCTTGATTCTCTATGTGAAAATAGTTTGCACGGGAGCAACATGAGTTGAAGCTTCTGCGACCACACTAGCCCCCACCCTACCCTCCCCCGCGAGAGGGGAGGGGACCAAACCAATTTTTATTTGAGATCAACTATTGCCCCGTCGAAAGAAACCGGTAGATGCCTTTGCCATCAAGCGTCGCCGTCAGGTAATACACCTCGCCTTTTTCGTCTTCGCCGAACGAGAGAACCGGCTTGGTCAGGTCTTGCAAAGCGCGGTTGGCGGTGACGCGTTTTTCTTTTTCGTCGTACTTGAGCGCCCACTGCTTGCCGCTGACATAGTCGGCGTAGACATACATGCCCTTCAGCTCCGGCACACTGTTGCCGCGATAAACAGTTCCGCCGGTGATCGACTTGCCGACGTCGTGGTGATACTCCCAGATCGGCTCGACCATCTTCTTGTTCACATCGACACCCTTGTTGCCGAAGGGATGCTGGCCTTCGCGTTGGCTCCAGCCAAAATTCCCGCCGCGCTCGACGAGATTGATTTCTTCCCAGAGATTCTGGCCGACGTCGGCGGCCCAAAGCTGACCGCCATCGCGATCAAACGCGAACCGCCAGATGTTGCGGAAACCGTACGCATAAATCTCGGGCAGTGCGTCGGGCGTATTCACGAACGGGTTGTCCTTGGGAATGGCGTACCCCTTTTTGCCATCGCGGTTGTTCACGTCGATGCGAAGGATCTTGCCGAGCCAGGTCGAGAGCTTCTGCCCGTTGCCGTGGGGATCGCCGCCCAAGCCGCCATCGCCATGCGTGATGTAAAGGTACCCGTCTGGGCCAAAGGCGATCGTGCCGCCGTCGTGGTTCCAGTACGGCTTGCTGATGACCAGGAGTTGCTCCTCGCTTGCCGGATCGAGTTCGTTTTTGTTGTCTTTCTTCACACGGAAGCGCGAGACGATGTTGGTCAGCTTTTGCGAGTTCGGCGTGTAGAAGACGTAGACTTCGCCGTTGTCTTTGAACTTCGGATGAAACGCGAGGCCGAGAAAGCCTTCTTCGTTTTGCTTGTCGTTGTAGACAACGCGGTCGCGGAGGTCGGCAAAGATTTTTGTCTCTTGCTCCTTGGCGTCATCATTGTCAAAGAAGTGAATCACGCCCCGTTGCGTCGCGACAAAGATGCGGTTCGAGCCGTCGTTGGCGTGCGTCAACACAATCGGGCGGAGCGCCGTCGGCTTGCCGTTTTCTTCCGGGTCCCAACCGCTCCATTTGAGCTTGGCGAACGCCGGTTTGCTGGTGACGGTGAGCGGTTTTTGGTTGACCGGTGCGCTCGGAACGGTGATCTCGATCGCCGTGACGGTGCCGTTCTTCATGTCCGGGACGAGCAGCTTCGTCCCCGTCGAGTCGAGGCAATGATCGGCCGCACCGCCGAAGCCTTCGGCGAGCACTTCAGCTTTTTGACCAGGGTGCGGAATGATGTTGAGCTTGCCCTGCGAGTGTGCCGTCAGCGACAGCCGTCCAAAGTTGTCCCACACGATGCCGTCGATCCGGCCGAGTCCATCGGCCACTTTTTCGATCGAGCCGTCTTCGAGTTTCACGCGATAGAGCGTCTCGGTCCCCGCATCACCCAACAGCACGAACGAGTTTCCGTCCATGCAAATGCCGTTTGGAAAGTTCAAGGCTGGGAACTTGGTCTTGTCGAGAATCAGCGTGACCTTTTTGTCCTTCTGCGTGATCTTGTAGACCGCGCCCCCTTCGCCTTTGCGATCGCCGGAGTCGGTGACGTACAAGTTCCCTTGCTCATCGACGGCGATATCGTTCAAGAAGATTGGCGGCTTCGGAAAGGCACTCGCGCCGGCCACTTCCGTGACCGTCCCCTTATCGTCGATCTTCAGCACACGATTCTTATCGGTGACGAACAGATTCTTTTGATGCGCGATCAGGCCCTTGGGATCGTTGAGTCCCTTAGCGAATTCCACGGCCTTGCCGTTTTTGATTTCCTGGACTTGCCCGTCGCCGTCTTTATCGCGTTCGCCGATCGTGCTGACGAAGATCCGACCATCACGCGTCGCGGCGACGGACTCGGGCAGGGCTAGGCCGGTGACGAGCGGGGCGGGAAGGTCCGCTTGCAGCGCGGAGGACGAAAGGAGACCAAAAACGAAACCATACTTCGCAAATCGCCAGCTCATGATTCTTCCTCAGGTGGGTTGGGACGCGGCAGAATTGCTAATAGTTGTAGCAAACCGTGTACGCCGAGGCAAAAACGAACAGCAGTTTCTTTTTCTCGCCTTGCCGCGAATAAAGAAACGCGCTGGACGTCACAGCGCAGTAAATCAATTTGGGGCGGGGCGAAGGCGCAATGATCTTGAATCAATTTCCATTTCTACGATCCGACGGCCCGAGTAATCTTGCGTGGGAAACTTTTCGGGTTCATCCCAGCGCTTCAATTGTTCTCTCGCCAGCTTCTTCACCGTCTCGTTTTCACCATTTTTGATCACCAGACGCATTGCCCTAGCACCTAAATGGTAGAACCCGCCCTCAGGGCGGTATCCCGCCTCGAACGAGGCAAGTAATTTTGGATCACTGATTGCTCCCTTTGTTAAGGAGATGACTTGCATCGCGGCACGACATTGCAATACGGCTTTTTCATCTGTCGCTAACGCCAACTTCGTTAGAAACGGGAGTGATTTCTCCCCTTGTAAACTCTGAATTGCCTCAAGTAGTGCCGTGCGAATCTCAAAGGGCTCGTCTTGACTTTGTGCCATGTTTTTCAGCTCCTCCACATACCGATTGTCTTTGCTGGCAACGATGCCCAGAATGGCACCATCGCGGACATCGGGTGGAAGAGACTTGTTTTTGGCGACCGTAAAGAGTTCGTCGATAATCTTGCGATCACCAATCTCCCCGAGTGAAATCGCAGCTTGTCGACGAACAAGTTCTAGTGACCTCTTCGATTCATCGTCATGAAGAGTCTTTAACAAGGCCGGCACTACACGTGGATCTTGATGCTTTGCTAACGATTGGATTGCATATTTGCGTATCGTATACGAATTTGACCTATTAGTTTTACCATCCAAAACATCAAGAAGAGCTGCGGTCGCGCGAGCATCTTGATGCGCCCCTAATGCCCTGACAGCAGACTCCTGAACCAAGGCGAACTCGTCATTCAGAGCTTCAAGTAATGGAGCGAGAAATTTCGGGTCATTCCAGGGAATGGTTTGGTAATCAAAACCATCGCAGTTGATCGCAATAATTGCGCGAAAACGAATCTTGTCACTGCTATTCTTCAAAGCGCGCAACATGGGTTCAATCGCTCGCGAATCTTTAAGCATTCCCAAAACGTATAGTGAATTTGCAAATGAGCCTTCCGACGGATGTTTCGCAACCAATAAGCAGGGGCCGACAGCCGGCTTCCCAATTTTCACGAGCGCATCTATCACCGATTGGTAAACATGACTAGTACTAGTATCCGCATTGATATAGTACTCTGTCTGAAAGACCCGGTTGTCGTCCAATAAACGGACTAGAAATGGAATCGCAAGGATTGCGCGTTCCTTCAAACGGCCTATTTGTTCTGCAGCATCCGCACGTTTCACCGGGCTTGAAGAAAAAGTTTCTTTGATCAATTCCTGGAGTTCGCTGGAAGTTTGATTTGGAATGTCGCGTTCACTCAGCTCATTCGACGAGAGAAATTTCTCGGTTAGTTGCGCTGCAATTTTTTCATGCTCCGATAACTGCTCCGGCACTGGGGCATCCGGATCTTTTCCAAAGCTACTTTCAATAGTATTGTGACAATATAAAAGTGCCACGCAAATTTGCAGCGGCAACAATCCACGGGTTTTACCCAAGCTGCTGCTAGAGCGATGATCATGTAGCATGATTTTGTCCGGAGTAAGAAACATTCATGTTCTAGTGAAACACCTCGTCACTAAGCTGAACCTGATGCATTGGCATTTTCTCCGTTACCCTGACTGTCTCTGAACTAAAAGTAGATTGCCGACAGTCTGTTTCAAGGATCGATTTGATTTTGCCAATCGCGCGCTGTGTGCAATATCTGCATCACCTCGACGGACTCGTCAAGGATACGGTAAATGACGACATAGCCAAATCTGTTAGCACGCTTCGTGATCACTTTAGAGCGAAGCTCAGGCCGAAATGGAATCACAATTCCTTTCTTGTAAGCTTCGCTCAGCTTATCGATTTCCTGCTTCAAGAACCCAAGAAAGCGATCTGCATGCATTGAGTCGTAACGCTCAGCATTCCAGTCCCAAATTGAAAGCAACGAACTGCGCGCTTTATGCGTGTATTGAACAGCTAGTTTTTTCGCTTGTCGAGCCATGCCTGCCGATGCTCTGCCAATTGTTGATCGACTTGTTCACTAGTAAGAAGTAGCCCCGCGTCTGCCTGGGCAACAGCTTCATCAATTTCTTTCAATCGTTCGGGGGTAAAAAAATCGTCGGGCAGCGTTGGCTCTTGATCCTCGCGAATCATCGCTGTGACATATTCGTCCACATTTGAATAACCAAATTCCAACGCGCGCTGCTGCGCGGTATGAAACACATCGTCGCTGAGTTGAATCTGATGCATCGGTGTTTTCTCCATTAACCATCCTTATCGTAATCTTCGTCAAGCCGGATGTCAGCCGGTTTTGTCCGACGATTCGCCAGCTTTACGGCCTTTTTGGCCGTAACTCTGGAGAAATCGCCACGGCTAGAGTAAATTCAAGACCTTCTGAAGGCAGGGGAGTTCATCATCCATTTTCGCACCCGGCTGCTGGCACGAGTCCGTGCGGGCAAGTCTTGGCTGCGCGTTACTAGCCCAAACACTTTTTGTCACAAGGGATTCGAATCATGAGCGGTTTGTCGATCAAGAAAGAAGGCAAGTTGGATTTCCTCGCGCTCGGCGCGCTGGTGCATCGCCTTGACCCAGGGATTATTCCCTTCCGCCGCGCCAAATCGTTCGACATCCACATCAGCGGCGGCGAGTACAACGTCGCGGCGAATCTAGCCGATTGCTTCGGTCTGAAAACGGGCGTCGCCAGCGCTATGGTCGACAACGGCATCGGCGAACTCGTCGAAGCGACCGTGCGACAGATGGGCGTGCATGCCTTCTACAAGCGGTTCAAGAACGACGGCGTCCGCGGGCCGAACATCGCGACGGTCTACAGCGATCGGGGTCTCGGCGTTCGTCCGCCGGTTGTGTTCTACAATCGCGCCAACGAAGCGGGCGCGATGTTGAAGCCGGGCGACTTCGATTGGAAGGCCATCATGGACGGCGGCGTCCGTTGGTTCCATAGCGGCGGGATATTTGCCGCGCTCAGCGAAACGACGAGCGAAACGATCATCGAAGGGATGCAAGCCGCGAAGGCACAAGGCGCCGTCACGAGCTTCGATCTCAACTACCGCGCCAAGCTCTGGGCCTCGATCGGCGGCGACGCGAAGGGCGTCGAAACGATCGGCAAGATCGTCAAGCACGTCGATTGCTTGATCGGCAACGAAGAAGACCTGCAAAAGGGGCTCGGCATGAAGGGTCAAGACGTCGAAAGCGCGGGCAAGCTTGATCCCAAGGCCTTCTTCCAAATGATCAACCAGGTCGTGCAAAAGCATCCGCACATCAAGATGGTCGCGACGACGCTCCGCGAAGTTCACTCGACCAATCGCCACGATTGGGCGGCCGTGGTCTGGTTGGACGGCAAGGAATACGTCAGCCCCACGATGAAACTCGATGTCGTCGATCGCATCGGCGGCGGCGACGGGTTCTGTGCCGGCTTGCTCTACGGGTTGCTCACCGGAAAGGACCCAGAACAAGCCCTGCGTCTCGGTTGGGCGCATGGAGCGCTGCTCACGACATTCCCCGGCGACACGACGATGGCCAAGTTGCCCGAGGTTGAACAACTCGCGAAGGGCGGGTCGGCGCGCGTGCAGCGGTAATTTTTTAGATAATCGCTATAACGCAAGCATAGGAGTGACGTGAACGATACCCCATCGCTTGCGTCATAACGATGAATTCGTCGTTCGCAAGAATCCGCGCTTTTACTGGCGCGGATTTTTTGCGCGCCGAACGAGACTTTCAATGCGACGACTGAAACTTCCCCGTCCCGCAGCGGGTAACACTAACAAGGAACATCCAACATGCTGCCGGGTGACACACTGGCGCATTTCTCATTCCCAGGGGACAGTCGATGAAACGCTTTTTCGCCCGGGGCTGTGTGGATTTGTGCGCCGTATTCCGTGGTCGCGTAGTACTCCGTGACTGCGCAAGATTGCCTGGCTGCGTATTAATATTGTTTTTGCTTTTCGCACAAGCACTGCCAGCGGAGGAGAGGAAAGCCGCCGCCGAGGTGTTCTTCCGCTGCGTACTGCGTGACTTGCCGCTGACAGAGGGCAAGCTTCCTCTGAACGATAAAATCGCCGACACTTCGTGGAATGGATTTCCGGTCTGGAGCGGCAATTCGTGGAATGGTTGCCGTGTGGTTCTGGAGGGGCCAGGCGACGCTTACGTCGACTTGGATTCCACCATCCGGCAATCGATTCTGTACGCGCGAACCAAACCTGGCCAAGCGTTGAAAGGCCGAATCATCTGCATTCCGTATAACTACAATTCGCCCGCGAGTATCGTGTCGTTTGAGCTGCCAGAGGAACGTGCTGACGCGAAGAATCAGCAGGGTTATTTTCGAGCCAAAGAGGCGTATTTCACCAACTTATGGCGGCACGAAGTAGCCGGTTCCGCCTGGTTCCGCCACCAACGCGATGTCGCTCGCAGCGAGTCGGTGCCTGCCGGACGCAGCCCGCCGCCGCTGCAAGAAAATCTTCGCCGCGGCGAGTTTCGCAACGAATCGGATCAGATGTTCGACCTGCTGAGCGGCGGACGAGCGATTAGCGAGAACCTGCAACTCCGCCGCGCGATCTTCACCAGCGCGAGCGTGGACAATCATCCGGTCGCGCTCGACACGGTCAACGGCATCACGACCAAGGCAGTCGACTGGTCGAAGCTGATCAAGGGACTCGATCCGAAAATCGATCCGCTCGCGGCATTGATTCCCGCGGATCAGCACGCCGTCTTTATTCCGAGTTTCACGGAGTTGCTGCGGATCGCCGACGAAGCCGAGGCGGGTGCCACGCCGATCTTGCACGCGCTTGAACCGCGCGCCGAAGATGCCGGGACGATCGACCGGTATCAGACGCAGCTCTGCCTCTCGCGCAGCGGACTAAGCCGCGTACTCGGACCGAAATACATCCGCAGCGTCGCGATCACCGGCTCGGATTTGAACTATCGCACCGGCACGGATGTCGCGATTCTGTTCGAAGCCGTGGATGCGAGCGATTTGCAGAAACTGCTCGAGACCAAAATCAAACTCGGACTCTTTGGCCGCAAGGACGTCGAAGCGGTGCAGGGCGAGCACCGAAGTGTCGCGTATCAAGGCTATCGCACGGCGGATAGGACGATCTCGACCTACTTGGCCATCGTCGGCAAGGCGGTCGTCGTCACCAATTCGCTGCCGCAGTTGAAACGGCTCATCGAAACGAAACAAGACATCAGCGAATCGCTCGCCGCGCTGCCCGAGATGAAATATTTTCGCGACCGCTACAAGCACGGCGATGCCGAGGAACACGCGCTCGTCGTTTTAAGCGACGCCACGATTCGCCGCTGGTGCGGGCCGAAGTGGCGGATCGGTTCAGCGCGGCAAGTGCGCGAACTGGCCACGATGATGGAACTGACGTCCCAGCGGCTGGACGAACTCGTCCAGCGCAAACTGCTGGACAAACCGCTCGATCCCGAAGTCTTTCAGACCAAGGTCGATGACTATCGCTTGCTGCCCAACGGCATCGAGTCGCCGTCGATCGGGTCGCTGCGGTTCCTGACGCCGATTGCCGAACTGCCGCTGGCGACAGCGTCGCGCCGCGAAGTGACGGACTACATGGCGTGGCGAGATGGCTACCAACAGAATTGGACGCGCGGATTCGATCCCATCGCGATTCGGCTGACGCTGCTGCCGGAGCGGATCGCGACCGATATCACGGTGCTGCCGCTGATCGACAACACGATGTATCGGCCGATGATCGATTTATCAAGCGGCTCGAATCTGGCTCTTGGTGCGGGCGACCCGCATGCTTCGGCGTTGCTGCATTATGTCTTTGGCGTTGGGCAGAATTCGCAGAGGAATTCTCGCTTTGATCTCTGGCAATACCTGATCGAGGAAGAGAATCTCGGGGAATCGATCTCGATTTATGTGGACGAAGATCCGCTTTGGCAAGAGTTAGCCAAACTGACGCCCGAGGAGTTACGAGAACGCATCGAGAAAAATTGCCCGAATCTGCCGGTCGCCCTGCGGATCGGAATCAAAGACAGCGACAAAGCCATCAAAAACAATATCGATGAGCCAGGGAGATTCGAACAGTTAGCCAAAGGGTTCTTGGGCTTCAATACACGACGCACGAATCTCACGCATCGCGGGGTGCGTTATGCCTCGGTGTCGACGGATCGCGAGCAAAATTTTATCCAATTTCCGCCCAGCTTCTACATCACCGTTTGTGGGCACGCCGTGACAATCGCCTTTAAAGAAGAAACCATCAAGAAGGCCATCGATCGCTGCCTCGATCCGCCGGACGATTCGCTCATTCGGCAAAAGGAACTGACCGCAAAGCTCGGGCAACATGCGCGCCTGCACCTCGACCCGCGGGCGCTCGTGATCCTCGACAACATCTCGCGCAGCCCGCGGGAGCGCGAGGTTCAGAACCTAGCCTGGAGCAATATTCCGATCCTGAACGAGTGGCGGCGGCTCTACCCCGACAAAGATCCAGTCGAATTGCACGCGCGTCTCTGGAAAACGCGGCTCGTTTGTCCCGGCGGCGGCAAGTATGTCTGGAACGACGAATGGCAAACGATGGAATCGACTCTCTACGGACATCCGGCCCAGCCCAAGACCGGCCCGCTTCCGAGCCTCGAATCGTTCGGCATTCGCGCCGCGGACTTTGGGCTCACGTTCGTCGATGGAGGACTGCGGGCGCGGGCGGAGATCACGCGCAAAGCGCCGAAGTGATGAGTGACTGGAAATCGCTATGACGCAAGCGTGTTGGGTACGTTCAAGTACGCGAGCCGCTTGCGTCATAGCGATTGCTTATTGAGACTCAACGTCGTCTCCGTGAACGACGGAATTGAGATCGTATAAATTCCGCGAAAAATCGCGGTTTTCTTGAGTTCGGCAATCCCCAAAGCGCGTGGTCCGCGATACAATTCTGCATTGGAACAATGCGTCGAATGAACGCTAGGCCAGAATAGTTTTGCAACGCACTTAGGGAGATTCCGCGATGAAAGGCAATCCACAAGTCATCGACGCGCTCAACGCCGCGCTGACCATCGAACTCACCGCCATCAACCAGTACTTCATCCAAGCCAAGATGAACAACAACTGGGGCTACACTAAGCTCGGCAAAAAGCACTATGTCGAATCGATCGGCGAAATGCGCCACGCCGAAAAGATCATCGACCGGATCCTGTTCCTCGAAGGCGTTCCCGAAATCGCCCGCTACGACGTGATCCGCGTCGGCGACGATGTGAAGACGCAATTCGAATACGATCTGACGCTCGAAAAGAAGGGCGTCGACACCTACAACAAGGCGATCGAGCTTTGTATGAAAGTCGGCGACAACGGCACGCGCGAATTGCTCGCTCCGATCCTCACCGAATCGGAAGAGCACGTCGATTTCCTCGAGACACAACTCGGGCTGATCGACAGCGTTGGCTTGCAGTTGTACTTGGCGCAACAGATTGGCGAGCATGATCTGGAAGGACATTGATTCGTTTTTTGTAGCCCGTAGCGTTAGCGAGGGCGACAAAAACATTGATATCAACGACAAGACCGCGGCGAAAGCCGCGGTCTTGTCGTTGATCGTTATTGACGCCGGCCGTGGACGGTCCGGCTAAGCGGCGTCGGGCTGAAGCCCGACGGATGACTTACGCTGCGGCCAATTCCAACTCGCCGGCTTCGGCGGCGATCGTTTCAGCGCGTTCGGCTAGTAGTTGTTTGATCTTGCAGAGACACGCCATGCAACCCGACGCCGCGCCCGTTTGGCAGCGAAGTTGGCTAATCGTGCGGGCGTTGCCGGTGGCGACCGCTTCGTGAACTTCTTGCTTGGTGACCTTAAAGCAGCGGCAGATGATCGAATCGCCGTCACAACAGGTCTCGCAGCCCGTGGCCGAAATCGACGACACGGAAGCCTCAAAGCCGAGGGATTCAGCGGCTCCCGAGGGGAGATCGAGCAAGGAAGAAGTGACCATGGGGCGGGATTCGCGGCGAATGTGGCGGGGGGCTGACGTTCGGGCGGAAAATCGAGACCGGCATCTGATAATGAGTCTCAATAGCTCGATTCTAATAAGTCTTGCTCCCCAGTCAAGCAAATTTCGCAAAATCTTATGCTGTCAGAACGCTCCTCTGCGAGTCGCCGCTAAACGGTCGTATCTTAGTACCGCGCAATATCCTTTGACTGTCGCTCGGGATAGAGGCCCTTGAGCACTTCCTGCGAACGATCCGTCAGCATCTTCACATCGCTTCCCACCGCGAGAAAGCGCATTCCTTGCTTCAAGCGCTGCTCCGCCGCGGGCACCGTCATAACGTGCATTCCCGTCGGGGTGCCCGTGGCGTTGCCGGCGTCGACGATTGCTTGAAGGGCCGCTTCAAATTCCGCATCCGTCGGTTCGCGGCCGAGTTCCGGCCGCATTTGCGCTTTCAAATCGTTTGGCCCGACGAAGATCGCGTCGCAACCCGGCAAGGCGTAGATTTCCCGAGCGTTGCGGATCCCCTCGGGGCTTTCGGTTTGCAGGACCACGAGGATTTCGTCGTTCGCCCTGGCAAAGTAATCGCCCGCGGTCGCCCCCCAGTTCAGCGCGTGCATCCCACCGCCGACGCTGCGATTGCCGGCGGGCGGGTACTTGGCCGCGGCGATCGCGGCCTTGGCCTGTTCCACCGTGTTGACCATCGGCACGACGATTCCCCAAGCCCCCGCGTCGAGCGCGCGCTT
>JBGSSS010000055.1:0-20570 GCA_041736895.1 Pirellulales bacterium | reverse complement strand
CAGCGCGTCGCGATCGCGCGAGCGTTGCTCTTGAAGCCGCGCTTGCTCTTGGCCGACGAGCCAACGGGGAATCTCGATCGCACGAGTGCCGCGGCGATTGGCGAGTTGCTCGTGGAGTTGCAGAAGGCCGAGCAGACGATCTTCATCGCGGTGACGCACAGCACGGATCTCGCGGCAAGGTTTCAGTGCAGGTTTGAATTGGATGCGGGGAAGCTGGTGCCTAAAGCATGAAATTGCATAGCAAGTAGTACAACCGCGATTTAAGATAAAGGCTATCGTTCAACTACTTCCAGGCATCGTGCTTTATGATCGTCAAACTCAACAGCGTCAAATTGGGCATTGGGCTTTACAGCTACGCTGATGCCGCACGGATTCTGGCGATACCAGCAGCGACGCTGCAGCGTTGGATCAAGCCGGGTCAAGGACTGCTCGCCCGCGTGATCGCGGAGCCCGAGCATATTCTGACGTTTCAAGAGTTGATCGAACTGCATTTCATCAAGATCTTTCGCCAAGAAAATGTATCGCTAAAAACAATCATATGTGCCGCTCAGAACGCCGCAAAGCTGTACGACACCGAGCATCCATTTAGCGTCAAGCGATTTGATACAGATGGCCGAACGATCTTCTCGACACTGCTGGAAAAAAACAAAGAAAATGAAGCAATCGTCGAAGACCTAGCTCACGGCCAACAGGTCTTCTCCACGATCGTCCGACCATTCTTCAAAAAATTAGAATACGGCAACGATGCAGAGCTCGTACGTTACTGGCCACAAGGACGTAGCGCGGGGATTGTGTTAGATCCCCAACGCAAATTCGGGAAACCGATCGATGTTGAGTCCGGGATCGCCACCTCGATTCTATATGACGATTCGCTTGCGAATCCGAATGTCGATGCGGCAGAGATTGCTAAGTGGTATGGCATTCCAACAAAGACAGTCCTGCATGCCATTGAATACGAAAAGAGTTTGGCCGCGTGAGGTATATCTTTGATAATTGCGTCTCTTTCCGGTACGCCAACATGCTGGCTGCCTTGGAAGTTGCCGCGCATGGCCTGCGCGACCTGATGCCAAGCGATACGGACGATTCGTCGATCTACGCAAAATTGAAAGGGACGAATTCGGTTTTTATCACTCATGACAAGCGTCAACGCACCCGAGAGATCGAAGCCACTGCACTTCGAGATTCCGGGGTGACGGTACTGTTCCTCGGCGCATTCTGGGCTCGAATGAGCTATTGGAAACGAGCGGCTTGGTTGGTGGATAGGTGGGAGAAAATCTCGGGTTTTGCCGAAGGGACTGCTTTGGGCACAACGGCGGAAGTCAGTCAAAACGGACGTTGCATCCCCTTCAATCTTCGCTAAATGAACCTCCGCACTCTCATCCGCCGTTCGCTCGCGTATCATCGCGGCATGCACCTCGCCGTGTTGCTCGGCGTGATCGTCGCGGGGACGGTGTTGACCGGCGCGCTGTTGATCGGCGATTCGATGCGCGGGAGCTTGCGCGGGTTGGTCGTTGAACGGCTTGGCAACATCGATCAGGTCGTGATCGCGCCGCGATTTTTTCGCGCAGCGTTGGGCAAGGAATTCGAGAGCAACGTTCGGCCAACCAACTCAAAGCTCGAAATCGAGCCGGCAATTTTCTTGCAAGCCGCCTTCTCCCGCAAAGGCACGAAAACTGACAGCGAAGGAGCGCAAACTTATCGGACGGGCGATGTGCAAGTTTTAGGCGTTGAACCCAGCTTTTTTCGTCTGGGATCAATCGACTGGCTCCTGAGGGCACCTGATGATGACGGAAGTCATGAAGATTATGAAGGCAACTCTGTCAGCAGCGTTCCAAAAATCAACGACAATGAAATCATCATTAACGAACCGCTCGCCGACGCCCTCGGGTTGACGCAAGAAGTTCTGAAAACAGCGAATGACACGAACCAATCCTTCGACATCATGCTCCGCGTTCCGCGGCCTTCGGATATTCCGCCGGACAGCGCCCTCGGACGCAAGACCGAAACCACGCTGAGCAAAAGCTTGAAGGTTGTCGGCATTGCGCGGGCCACGGGCCTCGGCCGCTTTGGGTTACAGCCGACGCAGGAATTGCCGAAGAACGCCTGGGTCAATCTGACGACGCTGCAGAGTCTGCTCAAGCAGCCGGGCCTCTGCAACATGCTCCTCGTCCCGGGTAAACGTGAAACGCCGCGCACCGCAGACGAGCAGCAATCCCTTGCTCGTGCGCTGCAGCCGACGATCGCCGACGTTGGCCTGAAGCTCACAAAGCTCGACAATGATGTCTGGCAGGTCACGAGCGATACGCTGATCCTCGACGACGATATCGCCGCGCGGATCAACACTTGGGCGACGAAGCAATCTCGTAAGACGCAGCCGTCGCTGGTCTATCTGGCGAACTGGATCGAAGCGAACCGCAAGGCCGCGCCTGATGCGCCGCCCGACAGCAATAAATCTGATGGCAGCAAACCGAAACGCGTCCCTTACTCGACCATCGCGGCAATCGACTTTGAACAGAGTCCCGCGGGGAATGACTGGCTCGATGTCGATGGCAACCTGATCGAAAAACTTCGCGACGACGAAATCGTCGTCAACCAATGGGTGGCGGATGACTTAAAGCAGCAAGGCTTCGAGCTAAAGCCCGGCGACGAGATTCGGCTCACGTACTTTGAACCCGAGAGCACTCATGGCGAGGTGAAGGAAACGCGCGCGCTGTTTACGCTGCGCGGGATCGTGCCGATGAAAGCTCCGGCCACGGATCGGGAGCTCACGCCGGAGTTGCCGGGTGTGACCGACAAGAAATCGCTCGCCGATTGGGATCCGCCGTTTCCGTATGACTCGTCGCGCGTTCGCAGTGTCAAACCGAACGACCAGGACGAAGCGTACTGGGAAGAGTACAAGGCCACGCCCAAGGCGTTTGTGAATTACAACGCGGGCAAGAACGCCTGGAGCAGCCGGTTCGGCAGAAGCACATCGCTGCGCTTCGCGGGCAAGCCGGGCGACACGGCCGAGTCACTCGCCGCGGAACTCGCGCGCGAGTTGCCGTTCAAGAAATTGGGGCTGACGCTGCTGCCGGTCAAGGCGCAGGGTCTCGCCGCGGCGTCCGGCACGACGCCGTTCGATGGGCTGTTCCTCGGCTTCAGCATGTTCCTGATCGTCGCGGCGATTCTCTTGATCGCCCTGCTCTTCAAGCTTGGCCTCGAACAGCGGGCGCGCGAGTTGGGCATCGAACGCGCGACGGGCTTCTCGAATAAACAACTCCGGCGGCAATATCTCGGCGAAGGTTCACTCGTCGCGCTCGCCGGGTCGCTGCTCGGCGCGCTTGGCGGAATCGCCTTCGCGTGGCTGATGCTCTGGGGATTGCGGACCTGGTGGGTCGAAGCGATTCGAACGCCGTTTCTGTCGCTGCATGTCACGCTGCGCAGCCTTGGTATCGGCATCGGCGTGACGTTTTTCGTTGCCGTCCTGACGATGCTCTGGACCTTGCGTTCGATGCAACGCGCAAGTGTCCGGCAACTCCTCGCGGGTCAAGTCACCGAACCAAAGACCACGGCCGAAGCCGGACGCTGGTCGCGTTGGATCATGATCGCCTGCGCGATCCTAGCTCTGGCCCTCGTGGGAGTTGGTTCGCAACTCGGCGGCGAAGCGCAGGCCGGCGCCTTTTTTGGGTCGGGCGCGCTCTTGCTCACGGCGTTGATCTTGTTCGTACGCGCGCGGCTACGTCATGCGGCGCAGCATGGCGAGGGGATGACGCGCGATCTGGTCAGTTTGGCCTGGAGCAATGCGGCCCGCGCGCCGTCGCGGACGGTTTCGACGCTCGCGCTTGTCGGCATGGCCGTGTTCTTGCTCGTGGCGATCAGCGCGTTTCAACTGCAACTCCCGCCGGAGGGCGACGACAAAAATCAGGGCGATGGCGGGTTCGCCCTCTGGGCCAAAAGCGATCTGCCGCTTTATCCCGACTTGGCGGAGAAGAAAGAACGCGAGGACAAGCTAAGCTTCATCGATGCGCCGGACTCGGCGGTCGATCGCGCGACGATCATTCCGCTGCGCGTCGAGAGCGGCCAAGACGCGAGTTGTTTGAATCTTTATCAATCAACTCGCCCGCGCGTCGTGGGCGTCAACGCGCGATTGATCGAACGCGGCGGGTTCGCTTGGGCCGCGCTGCCGAAGAATCTGCCCGCGAGCGAGACGAATCCGTGGAAAGTGCTGGAGCAGCCGGCGACGAACGACACCGCGTCGATAGAATCAGTGGCTCCACTCGTTTATCCGGTCGTCCTCGATCAGAACACGGCGATGTACAGCCTGCATCTTTACCGCGGCGTCGGCGAACGCTTCTCGATTGATGACGGGCGCGGCGGACAGATCGAACTCGTCGTCGCGGGCCTCTTGAAGAACAGTCTCTTCCAAGGCGACTTGCTCCTCGGCGAGCGCGACTTCAAGCAACTCTTTCCGCAAGTCAGCGGCAGCCGGCTGTTCTTGATCGCGCCGGGTAAGGCGGATGATTCCACGCCGCTCAAGCAAGAGCTCGAGGAGACGCTCGAAAGTTACGGCTTCCTCGTGAGCAACACTCACGACCGGCTGCGCGAACTGATGGCGGTGCAGAACACGTACCTGAGTACGTTTCAAAGTCTCGGCGGCCTGGGGCTCTTGCTCGGCACGATCGGCTTGGCCGTCGTGCAGTGGCGCAACATTTGGGAACGCCGTGGCGAGCTGTCGCTGCTCCACGCGATCGGCTTCACGCGGGAAAAACTCCGCCGGCTGCTGTTGTGGGAGAATCTGAGTCTGCTGCTCGCGGGCCTGTTGCTCGGCGTCATCACGGCGCTCGTGGCGATTGGGCCGAGTCTGCTGCGCGGCGACGCCGGCGTGCCGTGGGGACAATTGCTCCTGATCCTCGGCATCGTCATCGTCACGGGCGTGATCACCGGTTGGCGTTCGGCCCGCGCGGCGCTCGCGCCGCCGATTGTGGAGACGCTAAGAAGCGAAGGCAGCTAATCAAACTACAAAGCCAAGGGGTTCACCCCCTTGGAGCATTTCAATATAGAGAGCAGCAAGCACTCGCATCTGCAAAGTTTGCGTTCCGCTTGTTAGAATAGCGGAGTCCAAAAAACAAAGCCGCCGATGACGAGCGTAGCTCGCAATCAACACAGGGCGGGCATTTCGCGCGACTTTCCACATCCAGAGCTCTTTGAGCTGAGTTGATCATTCAATTCGCTTCGCGGCTTTTCGCTCGAAGCATGGCTTCGAGCTACATCCCTAATCCCGAACCCCCATTCCCCAACCCCCTGCATTCCATGAGTCTCCTGGGCGTTCCACTGTCGATCTTGACCACGGCGATTTGCTGGGGCGTGTACGGGGTGATTCTGAGTTGGGGGGCGCACGACATGGGCGAGGCTCGGCTCCGCTCGTTCCTCTGCGTCGGCTTGGCCTATTTCCTGATCGCCGTGATCGTGCCGGTCTTGATCCTCCGCGCGAAGGGGGAAAAAGGAGCCTGGACCGCGTCGGGAACGTTGTGGAGTTTCAATGCGGGCGTCCTCGGCGCGCTCGGCGCGCTGGGGATCATCTTGGCCCTTACCTCGGGCGGGAGTCCGCTCTATGTCATGCCGCTTGTGTTCGGCGGCGCGCCGGTCATCAACACGTTTACGACGATGATGTTGACGCGGAATTTTAAGGTGAACCCGATGTTCCTCGCCGGGCTGATTCTGGTCATCGCCGGCGCGGCGTGCGTGCTGATCTTTAAGCCGACGATCGTGCCGCCGAACGCCAACGCGCAGCATGTCGGCATCGAAAAAGAGTTTATGGACTGGGTCAAGATCGTCGGCTCGATTCTGCTGACCGTGGTCACGTGGGGCGCGTATGGACCGACGCTGCATAAGGGCCAAATGGCGATGCAAGGCTCGCGGCTCCGCCCGCTGATTTGCGTCGGCTTGGCGTACTTCGCCGTGGCGGTGGTGATTCCGGCGATCCTGATTCCGATTTTTGAGCCGGGGGCGACAGAGGCTGCGATTGCGGAAGCGAAAGCTGCTGGAACGCATGTGCCGCATTGGACCACGCCGGGATTCATCTGGAGCTTTATCGGCGGCAGCGTTGGGGCACTCGGCGCACTCGGCATCATCATGGCGTTTACGTTCGGCGGCAAACCGATCTACGTCATGCCTCTGGTCTTTGGCGGCGCGCCGATCATTAACACGTTTTTCAATCTCTACTTTGCCACGGAAACCAAGGGCGGCAACACGTCGATCTTCTACGCCGGGTTGATGATGTCGATCATCGGCGCGGTGACGGTGCTGGTCTTTGCGCCGAAGGGACATGGCCCCGCGCCGGCGCATGCTCCCGCGCCCGCGGCTCCGCCGCCGGAGAAGAAGCCCGAGGCGGCTACGGATGTTCCGCCGGATACGGTGGTGAAGTCGTCGAGTTAGTATTTAATTGGGTGCCATGCCCGCGCAACACCGTACAAGCAGGCACGAAACAGTGTGTCGTGCGTGGGCATGTTCGAACTTGAGCGTGGGAACATGCTCACGCTCCAGGTCGGTTTGCTGTTCGATGCTGCTTATGTAGCGTGAGCATGGCACACTCAACGACCGTCCCGCCGTCATTGTCCATTGTCAATTATCCATTATCAATTGCCCCACCGTGCCTCTTCCGCGCCTTCCTAATCCGACTGACTTGCGTGGGCAGTTGGTGTTCCTAGGGACGGGCACATCCGTTGGCGTGCCGTGCATTGGCTGCGGCTGCGCGGTGTGTCAGAGTGACGATCCCAAGAACACCCGCCTGCGCTGTAGTCTCGCACTTGGATTGCCCGGCGGAACGTTATTGATCGATTCGACGCCCGATTTGCGGTATCAATTCCTGCGCGAGCGGATTCCGTACGCCGACGCGATTCTCTACACGCACGAGCACTCGGACCACACGCTGGGGCTCGACGAGACGCGGCTCTTCTACTACGCGACCGGCCGGCCGACGCCGCTGTACTGCGAAAAACTCGTCGAGGAACGGCTGCGCGCGGCGTTCGATTACGCCTTCGTCCCGGGGGCCGCGAATTACGCCGGCGGCGTGCCGATGATCGAGTTTCATCGCATCGGCCTCGACCCATTCACGCTGCTCGGCCAGCGGATCATTCCGCTGCGCTTGAAACACGGCCGCTTCGATGTGCTCGGCTTTCGCATCGGCAACGTGGCGTATTGCACGGACACGAACCTGATCCCGGCCGAGAGTCTGGCGCTGCTCACCGGTCTCGATGTGCTGATCATCGACGCGCTGCGGCCGCGCCCGCACGTCTCGCACTTCAGTCTCGATGAAGCGGTGGAACTCGCGCAGCAGTTGCAACCGAAGCGCACGCTCTTTACGCACATGGGTCATGAGTTGGATCACGCGGCGACGAATGCCGTGCTGCCGGCGGGTATGGAATTGGCGTACGATGGGTTGCGCGTGGAGCTGACATAGAAAACGCAAAATCTTTATGGCTATGACGCAAGCGTGTTGGGTAGATAAAAGTACCCAACGCGCTTGCGTCATAGCGATAACACTCCCTCGCTTACGCGTCGGGCTGCGAAATTCCCCGGATTGCAAGCCGCCCGCCATTGGGCTAGGCTAAAAGCCCCGCCATTCGCGATTTTCAAGTGAGGGGAATCGCGCCTCTTTTGTGACCGCCAAGGAACTCATTCAATGTCTGCGATTCTCCCTGTTTTCGCCCGCGCTCTATCGTTCGCCTTGATTCCCGGAGCCTTGCTCCTAATGGGCTGCTTGAAACCGGAACCGCTGCCGGCACCTGCGGCAAAGAAAGATTCGAAGGACACAAAAGACGACCCGGCCATCGTCGCTGAGATAGAAAAACTGCGCGGCAAGATGACCAAGGACGAGGCCGGCAATGTCACGGGCGTCGCGTTCGACGAACCGTTGAAGGTCGAGCAGTTGCAGTTCCTTGCGGGTCTCAAGAACCTGAAAAAGATCAAAGTCATCGGCCCGGACATCAACGATTCGATCGTCGCCGTGCTGCAAAAGATTCCAAGCCTAACCGAGATCGAGGCCGAGAACACGGCGCTATCGGACAAGGCGCTCGCCGAACTAGGCAAGATGGAAAACCTGATCGCGCTCGGTCTGCGCCGCAGCGACATCACCGACGACGGGCTGGCTTCGCTCAAGCCGTTGAAGAAGCTCGAACGGCTGAACTTGCTCTTTAACAACATCTCGAACGCGGGACTTGAGCACCTGAAAGACATGACGAGCCTCAAGACGCTCGACCTTCGTAGTAATCTGCGCATCAACGATGAGGGCGCCGAGCTGCTGAAAAATCTCACGGCGATGAAAAGCCTGAAGTTCAAGGACCAACGGCTGATCACGGGCAACGTGCTCAAGCATCTCGCGGGCATGAAGCAGTTGCGCGAAATCGGACTCGACGACACAGGCCTGGAAAACGAAGGTCTCGAAGATATCGCTGCCTTTGCCGATTCGATGGAACTCGTGCATATCGAACGGACCAAGGTCGATGACGAGGGGTTGGCCTACTTGAAGCCGCTCAAGAAGATGACGCTGCTCCAAGCGCGCTTGCTGCCGATCGACGGCAGCGGCCTGGCGCACTTGACCGACATCCAGACGCTCAAGACGCTCGAACTCTCCGAGACGGGCGTCAACGACGAAGCGCTGGAACACATCGGCAAGTTCGAGAACCTGGAACGGCTTGAGCTGTGGCTGACCAAAATCACGGACGCCGGCCTGCCGCAGTTGGCGAACTGCAAGAAGCTCAAACTGCTCGACATCCGTCAAACGGACACCAGCGACGAGGGGCTGAAAGCACTCGCGGGGCTCAAGGACCTGGAGGTGCTCTACTTCAAGGAATGTAACATCACGGACGCGAGCATCGACGTGATCACCGGGTTCAAGAACTTGAAGGAGCTGAACCTGGATCAAACCAATATCACGGACGAAGGCCGCGCGAAGATCAAGGCCGCGCTGCCGAAGGTGGAGTTTGTGGTGAAGGAGTAGAAAGCACGATTGCTTTGAGAAAATTTTTATCGCTATGACGCAAGCGGATGGGTACGCTAACGTGTCCATTCGCTTGCGTCATAGCCTTTAAAGATATCGCGTTGCTTAGGCACCCGAGTTGCGGCCAAAATGCTCGCGCATGACCTGGGCCGTCAGTGACTCGCCCGCTTCAACCTGGGCAATCGCCGTTTTGATTTCGGCTAAACGTTCCAGGGTAAAAAACTCATCGAAGTTCGCTGGTTGGGCCTGCTCTTGCTCTAAAAGATCAATGACGTAAGCGTCGACCGATTCGAAGCCATGCTCCTTCGCGCGAACGAGAAGTTTTTGATAGAGCTCGTCGCTGATTTGAATTTGGGGCATGAGATGATCCTCGCCAAGCCAATAGTTTGAATGTCACATGAGCCGGCAATTATAACCATCTTCTCATAATTCGGCTGCGCGGATTTCTTCATCCACCCCCGCGCAAATCCGATCCAACTCCGCGAGCGAATTCGAGAGCGGCGGGAAGATCACTTCGGCGATGATTCGTCGACCAAGCGTTGCTGCCAATCTTGGGCTGAATGGAAAACATGCACCACATTGATCGCATGCTCATCACGCCGAAAAATAGCGATGTGTCCATGTGCTGCTGATTTGCGACGGACCAATACATATTGCAATCCCGGAAGTGCGGGCACCGCATGGTTCTTCTTGGAATCTTGACAACGCTCTTCGATTTGACTTTGTAGATAGTCGATATATCGAGCGGCATGTTCGCTCCCATATCGTTCTTCGTTCCAAACAGCGATTTCGTTCAAATCGAGTTGTGCTTCGAGAGCGTAAAGAATCGGAAGATGCACGCTCATGATTGAAATTTACGGCGAAAATGTTCTCGCATTTCTTCCGAAGATATCGTTTGGCCTGCATCAATCTGGGCAACTCCCTTTTGGATCTTGGCGATTCGCTCCGGCGTAAACAAATGATCGAAGTTGTCCGGCTCGGCAGCATCTTGCTCCAGAAGATCTGTGACATAGCCTACAACGTCGTTAAACCCATTCGCGGTCGCACGACGGAGAATACCTTGATAAAGCTGATCACTAATAGGAATTTGATGCATTGTTTCACCTACATGAATTGCGAAACAGCCGACCTGTTATGTTTGACTTATTATACCCACTCCGTCGATTCATGTCGCCTGAATCTGCTCCTCTACCCCCTCGCAAATCCGCTCCAACTCCGCCTGCGAAATCGAAAGCGGCGGGAAGATCACGATCACGTTGCCGAGCGGTCGCAGCCAGATCCCGCGATCTAGCAGCCGCTGACAAACGCGCTGGCCGCGGCGTTCTTCCCACGGGAATGGTTCGCGCGTTGCGCGGTCGCGGACGAGTTCGATCCCGGCGATCAGCCCGCGCTGGCGGACGTCGCCGACGAGCGGCAGTTGAGCAATCCGCGCGAGATGTTCGCTCAGCCGCGCGATTTTCGGTTGCAGGTTTTCAAGGACGCGATCCTGTTCAAATATATCGAGCGTCGCCAGCGCCGCGGCCGCGGCCAATGGATTGCCGCCGTAGGTGTGGCCGTGAAAGAAGGTGCGGCTTTCCGCGAAAGTCCCTTGAAATGCGCTGAAAATATCGCCCGTCGCGAGCGTCGCGGCCATTGGCAAGTACCCGCCGGTCAGCCCCTTGGCCAGGCACAGCAGATCCGGCGCGACGCCCTCTTGCTCGCAGGCGAACATCGTTCCGGTGCGGCCGAACCCGACGGCGACTTCGTCGCAGATCAGCAGCACATCGTATGCCCGCGTCAACTCGCGCACGCCGCGCAGATAACCCGGAGGATGCGTGATCATTCCGGCGGCGCATTGGACGAGCGGCTCGATCACCAGTGCCGCGATGCGCGCGTGGTCGCGCTCTAGGAGCTCGCGCAATTGGTTCAAGTAAAACTCGCACGCCGTTTCGCTCGTCACGCCCTCGGGCAGGCGATACGTCGTCGGCAGCGGCAGCCGCGCGACGGGAAAGAGCAGCGGCGCGAATGTCGCGTGAAACCGCGCGACGCCGCCGACGCTGACGCTACCAAGCGTATCGCCGTGGTACGCATCGCCGAGGGCGACGTAAAGCGTCTTGTCGGGCTTCGGCGCGGCGCGCTGGCGTTGGTATTGGAGCGCCATCTTGAGAGCGACCTCTACCGCCGACGAACCGTCGCTCGAAAAGAAGACATGCTCCAACCCCGGCGGTGCGAGCTCGACCAAGCGCTTCGCCAACGCGGCCGTCGTCGGATTGCCAAGCCCGAGCGAGGTGACATGCGCGACCTTGTCCAACTGCGCGCGAATCGCCGCGTCGATGCGCGGCTCGCGATGGCCGAAGACATTGCACCAGAGACTGCTCACGCCGTCCAAATACGCGCGGCCCGCGGTGTCGTAAAGCGTGCAGCCGTCGGCGCGCTCGATGAGCAGCGGCTCGTACTCGGACATCTGCGTGAACGCATGCCACACATGCCGCCGGTCCCATTCCGCAAGTTCAGCGTTGGTTAAATTCATGCGTCAGACAAAATACAAATACGAAACACGGAGGGACAGAGGAAATTCAGAGCAGCACGGAGAAGACAGATTCACACAGATAATTCAAACACATGATCGATCTCTCTGCATTATCTGTGTCCATCTGTGTCCATCTGTGGGCTGCATTTTTTTGTTTCACGACCAGCTTACCTCGACCGATTCGCCGACGTTGGCTTTCAGTTCCTCCGCCGCGCTGCCGTTCACGATTGCCAATTCGCACCAGCCGGCGGAACTGGTCAAGGCGATCAACTCGCCCGGGGCGGATTGGCCGTAAGTCGTGTGCAAGCCGGCGCAGATCCTGCTCGCACAACTCCAGCGGAAATTCTCCGGCGGCGTGTCGTGCGGCAAATACCGCGGCTCGATCGTCGTCAGCAGATTGCCAAACGGGTCGATGTACAAGACCTCGCCGCGCAGGACCGTGGGCTGCTGATAATACGGCTTCGGCCAGGGGAAGCGTTTCAAGTGCGCCGTCGTGGGGCCAAGTTGCTCCGGCTTCACCCCATGCAACAGCGCCGCCGCGACCGGCGCGAAGATATCGCGGCCATGAAACGTGTGCGAGACCTGTTTGTGCCAGAACTGACGATTCTCGACGACAATCAGTTTGCTCGGCGCCTGGTCGCGCACCAGCGCGCTCAGTACGCCATTGTCGGGCGTCAAATACTTTTGCCCGCTGACCTCGGCGTAGACGATGTGCCGCTCGGTGCCGACGCCCGGATCAACGACGACAACGTGCAGCGTCCCCGGCGGAAACCAGGGGCAGGCCTGCGCAAGGACAAGCGCCGCCTCGCGCACATTCTGCGGGCGGATCGTGTGCGTGATGTCAACGATCTTCGCTTCGGGCGCTCCGTCGAGCAAGACGCCCTTTAGCGCCGCGACATACGGCCCGTTGGTTCCGAAATCGGTGGTGAGGGTGACGAGGGGCACGCGTGTTAGACCCAGGCTTCGCATTGGAGGCCTGGGACGCGTGAAAAGTGCGACAAATTATTTGTCACAACTCGTAAATTGTTTGCTAAGGCAATTGCAGAAATCAAAAGATCATTGCCACCGATGATGTTACCATTTCGTTCCAGCTCGCGTATGATTTTTCCATAAATACGAGCACACGAATCATCGAAGGCTAGCGAATCAAATTTCTCTAGAAACTGCTGAAGCACCGCTTCTGCATCATTGAGTTTTTGACTCTTTTCAAACCCATGCCATAGTTCGGCATGAACGATGGAACACAGATAGACTTCCGTTTCTTCTGGAAGTTTCTCAAGATGCTGATCAATTTGAGAGCGGTTCCTGAGGTGCTCAACGCAAATTGATGTGTCTAATAAGTAATTCATTCGTCGAAATTTGGAGGTGGTTCAAAAACAATTTGCTCAGGACGTCTAAATGTCGGATCAGTAATTGCGCCTTGTGTCTGGCGGAGCATCTCTAAAAGTTCTTTTCTTTTATTTCGTTTTGCTATTCGCACTTCAAGAGGCGTTTTATCATTTGCTGGGGGCAAATAAAAACGAAAATCCTGATTAGCCAATTCTGGCGGCAAGATCAGTCGCACTTCGCCATCTGAACCGGAATGTGCGTCAATGTAGTCAATCATAAAATCCTTTCTCCAAAATGAAGCTCTAGTAGATTATCGCTTTAACGAGCACCTCAAATCAAGCTGACATCACATGTTTTGAAAAACTGCCGCTGAGCCACTCTCGTCAACTTCAATTGTGAGAGCTCCGTGACCGAATTTATCTACTTTCTGATAAATCAAATGAACACCCCATCCAGTGCCCTTTAAATTGAAGAGTTTTCTTTCTCTGCTCACGACAATATCCCTCAATTTGACATTAAATTTTTTGCCTAGAATTGCATTCAATGCCAATGCAATCACTTGGTTATCAGTGAGGTTTTCCATGGATCAGAACTCCGAAAAATTCAGCGATCATTCTACAACCCCATCTCAAACGGACTCAGCAACTCCACCCCCGTCTCGGTCACGAGATAATTGTTCTCCAACCGAATGCCGGCCTTCAACTCTTCGTCGATATAAACAGCCGGTTCCATCGCCAAGACTTCGCCGACTTGAAACATGTCGTCCCAATTTGGGTTGAGGTGCGGTGCCTCGTGCGGGAAGAGTCCGATGCCGTGGCCGAGATGCGACTTCCAGATGCCGCCGGGGAACGCGCCGATCAGTTCCTTGGCCCGTTCGTAAACGCTTCGAGCGCGGACGCCCGGTTTGATCATCGCGCTGAGAACCGCGAACGTGTCGGCGATTGTTTTCCATGCGGCGTGCTGGCGATCGGTTGGTTTGCCGCCGACGCTGATCACGCGGCAATTGTCGGCGAAATACCCGCGATACGCCGGACCCAGATCAAGAATATACAGCTCGCCCGCCTCGACGCGGCGATCGCGCGGCGGGCCGCCGTGGACACCCGACGCGTAGTCGTTGCCCGTGCCGGTCAGCATCTCGCCGAACTCGTTGACGGCCGCGGCTTGCAGTTCGTTGAAGACCGTGAGCTCGTTCACGCCCGGAACAACGATCTCGCGCGCTCTTTTGTACATCGCGCCGGTTCCGGCGATCGCTTTCTTCAACCGCGCGAGTTCATCCGGATGTTTGAAGCGCCGCAGTTCGTATAGCGTCGGCTCGATGTCGACGTACTCCGCCGCGAGTCCTTCGGTCAGGTGCCGGCTCACGCACGAAAACTCGACGCCGATGCGCTTCAATGCATGCCCGCTCGCGCGCAGCGCGTCGATCAGGACGGTGCAGTTCTTCGCGCGCTGGTCGTTGCGCAGTGTCGACGTCGAATTTGCTTCGTACACGCGCACATCGTCGGCCGCCGCGACGGGCGGGAGCTTGTTCGGGGCGATCAAGATCGCACGGCCATCGGCCGTGAGCGCCGCCGCCGACGCATGATGCCAATTGAACCGCGCGCCCGTCAGCCACTGCACATGCTCAGGCAGCATCACGGCGACCGCATCGAGCCGTAACCGTTGCATCTCGGCCAGCAAGCGCTGTTGCCGCGCGCGGCAATATTCGACACAGATTCCTAGTAATGAGGCGTCACTCATTTTTGCAATTGTCCCGCAGAATAAATTTACAGCGCTATGACGCAAGCGTATTCGAAAGCCAAGGGGTTCACCCCCCTTGGACATTTGTTCTCCATCCGCTTGCGTCATAGCGATTTCATGCAGTCAAACTTCAAACATTCAACCCCAGCGTCAGCAACTTTTGGAGCGGCCCATACATCTTGAACAAAATTTGCGTCGCCAAGGCACTCCCCACGATCAGCCCCAGCATGATGAAATTCGGATCGCTCGCAAAATCCTGATAGCGTTTGAACGCGCGCGGCGGCAGCACCAACCGCCAAATCGACGAACCATCGAGCGGCGGAAACGGCAAGAGATTGAACACCAACAGCAGCAGATTCAGTTGCATCATCATCTGTAGCAAGCCATAAAAGCGAATCGCCGGCGTGCTCGGCTTAATCATCATTTGATCGTAGGCGGTGCGGAACAGGAGATCGTCCGCATGCGCGCCGCTGAATTGCAGAATCGCCCGCAGCCCGATCAGCGTCACGATCACCATCAACAGATTCGTCAGCGGCCCGGCCATCGACATGACGAAATGCCGCTTCGGCCAGCGCTCGGCCCATGCCAGACTGACCGGCACCGAAGCCCAGCCGATCACTTGCCGCAAGAAGACAAACGCCAGCAGCGGCATCAACATCGTGCCGATCGGCGAACGCCGCATATGGACCCACGGGTTGAGAGTGACGCAGCCCTCGTCGGCCGCCGTATTATCCCCCAGCTTCCACGCGGTCCAAGCGTGGGCCGCTTCGTGGAAGGTAAACGAAATCACAAATGCCGCATATTTCATCAGCCCAAAAATCACTTGCGGCAGGTCCAACTCATTCATCGGCGGCAAATCGGATCGAAGAAGCTTGATCGGGATCGGAAATAAACAACTCTTGCTTGCAGTTTGGCAAGCTGACGTTGCCCTCAACTCGTGGGAAATGGCGTTGCTAGCGGAGCACCTTCGGCTGATTAAGGAAAAAGGGAAAAGGAATAAGGTGGTGTTTTCATCCTTTTTCCTTTTTCCTTTTTCCCTTCTGAAAACGACCACGCTGTCTCGGAAATTTCTTCCGCCAAGAATTTCTCGTCCCCCCACGTTTCTCTTGCCAAACCCGCGGGGCGATCTTATTATGCAGTTGACCAGTGTATGCCGTTGGATACTCGGAAGCAAAGACGCCGAACCCTCGAAAATTGTAATCGCTCGGAAATTGATTGGCGGCCAACCATGTATCAGGGCCGGCATGTAGCCTGGCCGAGCTGAAAATGCCGAGCTGAAAAATGGCTAAACGGAAATCCCTAATTTCTGCTAACTGCCAAGCAAACACTCCAGCCAAGAAATTTTTCGGTTTTCCGTCGACGCATGATTGCCCTGGAATATCCCCGAGTGCAAATTGCTTTCGTGAAGGATTAGTTGCGGGAATCATTCCGACATAACAACATTACCAAATGAAAATGGCCCAGCCTGGCCTGCCGTACAAGTCGAGTCGTTGGGGCTCTTACCACCCTTCCTAAGCACCGCTATTTGTTGTTTGCTAGTAGTTTTGTCTAAGTTTCCTGCAAATGTACTTTTGAAAAATAGGATTACCACGCCATGTTGAGCCGTCAATTTTCTGAATCGTTGCAAGCGGTCGTCAAGCGTCTGGCCCAATTGTCGATGGACGACAGCGACCTCCGCAGCAGTCTCCGCACCCTCTGCGAGGACTACCTCGACGCCACGGATCAATTTGAAGACGCCGGCGACGATCAAACGCGCGACGACCATCCCCGCGACGCCCATGCTCGAGACACCCATCCTCGAGACATCGACCCGCGCGGCGGTTCAAGCCGCGAGCGCTACGAAGAAGCTGACGATCGCCAACCGAGCAATTACGAATCCGAGAATTATCGCCGTCCCGCACGCCCCGAACGTCCCGCCTACGGCGAACCGCGCAGCAATTACAACGCCCCGACCAGCCGCTACGATGCGCCTGCCCCGCGCTACGAATCGCGCGGCAACAGCTACGACCGCGGCAGCTATGATCGCGGCAATGATATGCGGGGGGCCGAACCGCGCGGCGGGTTTGATCGCGGCAACAGTTACGATCGCGGGGGCGACCGCGGCGGGTTCGAACCGCGCGGACGCGGCTTCGAAAGCCGCCCGCAGCGCAGCGACAACGAGGAACTGCAACTGATCGAAGATCGCTGCCGGCTCAAAGCCAAGGGTGCCCGCTGGGCCGCCGAGCGCCGCCGGATGATCAACACCGGCGCGGACTTCCGCGTCGAGATCGATCCCAAGGATCGCGAGATCATCACGCTCGCCAAATCGATTCCCGATTGCTTCCTCTGGATGAATCATCCGAGCGGACCTTCGCCGGCGAATCTGAATCTGTTCGACGACCTAGCCGCGTGTTTTGAAACGCTCGGCGATTCGGTCGCGTTGCTCCGCAACATGCTGCCCGACGCCGAGGGCTTTCCCGAAGTCTTCAACCGCGCGATGGATCTCGCGGCCGAAGCGCAATCGATGCTCCGCAACGCCGTGTATCGCATCGACGGCCCGAACGACAACGACCAGAACGCCGTGTTTCATTGGCTCAAGCGCACTGCAGCGGCGATGCAGGTCTTTATCCAACGCTACATGCGGGCCGACGACACGGCCAATCCAACGAAGTCGGGCGAACTCGTCGACCGCATCCGCCAATGCGAAAAGGAACTCGGCAAGGCCAAGATCAAAGACCGCGAACGGAGCAAGCACATGGCCAAGATCCGCCCGCTGGTTCGCGACCTCGAAACGACCAACGACAAGGCCGATCAATGGCTGCAAATCGCCGACGCGGTGGACGAAGCGGTCAACAGCGGCCTGCCGGTGACGGACCAAGAGTTGCGGAATTTAATTTCGCCGCTGCTCCGTTCGATTCCAAAAAACTCGAAGTACCCCGAAGGCTTCATGACCGTCCTCAGCGAATACGAACACAGCGCGATGCCGGCCCCGGCGGCGAGCGGGGCGTCGATTGCGCAGGACGATGAGGACATGGATGACGACGACGATCGTTAGACATCCCGTAGCTGAAGTCGTAAGACTTCAGAGGCGCGAGAGCAAGCAGATTTCCCCAGCCCCGCGATTGAAAAAATCGCGGGGCTTTTTCGTGTGCAGGTTTACCTATGGAAATCTGGTTTGGTCCCCTCCCCCTTGCGCACGAGGGTTAGGGAGGGGGTTTGGAGCAGGAGTGAAACTTGGCCAGACCAAATACCTCCGTGCATAGTATTTCCTGAACACAACGTTTTGCTCTAATTCAGTCACCCCTCCCCAGCCCTCCCCGTTCAGGGGAGGGAGCCAAACCAATTGATAAAAAGAGTTCCACCGCCATTGAATGCTGTGGAATTTGCAGCCTCATTTCTCGGAGACTACGGCATACAACTGCCTCGCCAAATCCAACAAGCGATCTTTGTCTTCCAGCTTGTCCAACAACTCCTTTGGCAAGGCACTGAACCCTCGCACTGTTCCCCACAGCGCCCCCGCCATCGCGGCGATCGTGTCGACATCGCCGCGGCAAGCAATCGCAAAGTCCAGCAGCTCTTGAAACTCGGCGTCGAGAAATCGCAACGCAATGTAAACCCCGGTGACGCATGACTCGTGCGCCGAAGCGCGGTTGCCGAGTTCCCGGCGCACCATTGCGGGACTTGCGTCATGCTTTTGACTCAACCAGGTCGTGGCGACTTCGATTCGGGAACGAAACTCGTTGCTAAGCGGCAAGCCGCGGGCAGTCGTTTGTAGACTTGCATCGCGCGCGTGGGAATTTGCCAGAAGATGCGCGACACCTGCGAGCAACTCTGCGCCAAGGATGCCATTGGGATGCGCGTGCGTGATCTCGGCCGTCTGCCGCGCCGCCGCGAACACGTCGGACAGATCGCTGGAGAGCAACCCCAAAATCGGCGCGCGCATCGCCGCGCCGTTGCCGAACGAACCGGTGCGGAAGATCGCGCGATTCGCTTGCCGCCAATCTTCGCCGCGGCGAATTGTTTTCAGTAGCTTCGCGGCCCCTGGCCCATAGCCGCGGCTCCAGCGATAACTCTGCGCGAACCGCCGCGCGAGATCGTCTTGATTGACACCGTGATTGGCGAACCATGACTCGGCCAGGTCGATCGTCATTTGCGTGTCGTCGGTCCAGCACCGCTTTCCGTCACGCGTCCGGCCGATCAAGCGCCAAACGAAGCGCTCAAGCGGGCCGCCTTCGTGCGGAGCGCCCATCGCGTCGCCGAGCGCGATCCCGAGCAAGCAACCTTGAAATTGTTCGAGTATCAGCATGTGCTGTCTTTGTGATAGAAAAACACCTTGGGTGGCCAGAGATGTAGCGCAGCTCAATTTAGGATCATTCACTTGGGACGCATGCCAGCCGCATCCAGAATCGAGGGGTGGATTTTCTGAGGCATTATTCCGATGTCCAAAGTTTTTCGCTGCTGAATCCGATTTTTTAAAGCCGAAATGTCGTCAGGATTTGCGGCGGTGCAACTTGAAATGGAATCGTCGGCCGCGACATTCCAAGCTTTGGACATCGGAGTCATGCCTTCCAAAATCCATCGTTGCAAGTTGTTTCTACGTCTTGCAGCGAGCCTCGCGGCGCTTCGTCGGCTGAACCTCGATGAATTCCGCAGGGCGAAGGGGCCGGAACATGCGACATCGACCCTTTCCGGATTCTCACTTCGTTCGTCCTCGGCCCCCTGCTCAAAGATAGCATGGCCAGATTCGTCGAGAATCCGCCCGTTTCTTGCTGAAATCCCCCCTTGCCCGCCTGCCCTGCTCTGGTAAACTATGTGATTCCCCGTCGTAGCTTGACGGCATTTATTTTCACGCACACATTTGTTGGCCGGCGTCACGCCGAAGGCAGAGAATCATGGCTCGGATTTGCGAAGTTTGCAGCAAAGGCCCCCAAATGGGCAATCAAGTCACCATCCGCGGTAAGGCGAAGTACCTGGGCGGCGTCGGGACCAAGGTCACCGGCATCACCAAGCGCCAGTTCAAGCCGAACCTGCAACGCCTGCAGATCACCGCCGGCGGCACCAACAAGACGGTCCTCGTCTGCACGCAATGCATCCGCAGCGGCAAGGTCACCAAAAAGATCGTCCGCAAGCCGTTCCGCCTGGACCACAAGCCGGCCAAGGCGTAGGTCTTGCTCGGATATCTTTCGCACAAAATCAACAACCCTCGGCGTCTCGCCGAGGGTTTGTTTTTTGTATGATGAGCGTGGAGCGAGATCCATTCTCGTAGCTGAAGTCGTACGACTTCAGATGCATTAGTGAAGACGCGGAGTCCTCACGCGGAGAACGCTCCTCTTCGAGTCGCCGCTAAACGGGTTGCAACTTGTCTTCCCGAGTCCCCAATCCCGAATCCCCAATCCCAATGTCCCTCACTCGCGCCGAAGTCGAAAAGGTCTCGCAACTCGCTCGCTTGCAATTCAGCGACGCCGAACTCGATCAGCTCACGACCGAACTGAGCGCGATCCTCGGCTACGTCACGCAGCTTGAGACGTTGAACACCGAAGAGATCGCTCCAATGGCCCACGCGCTTGATGTGCACAATGTCTTTCGCGCGGACGCGCTGCGGCCATCGCTGCCGCGCGACGAAGCGCTCGCCAACGCGCCGAAATCCGACGGCGAGTATTACCTGGTTCCTGCGGTGCTGGGGGAGTAACTTTCGAAATTTGGATCACGGATTTGACGGATAACACGGATTTACACAGAAGTCTTTCCGAATCCGTGAGCATCCGTCCGATCCGTGTTATCCGTGATCCATCGATCTGAACCTTATGTCACAATCACTAACCCAACTTTCGGCCACGCAACTTGCCGCGCAGATTCGTGCCGGCGAATTGAGCTCCACCGCCGTCACGGAATCGTTTCTCGCGCGCTGCGAGAAGTTCAACCCGGACTTGAACGCGATGCTCCGCTTCGACGGCGCGGCGGCGCTCGAACAAGCGGCTGCCGTGGACGCGAAACGGAAGCGCGGCGAAGAGCTTGGCCTGCTCGCCGGCGTGCCCGTCG
>JBGSSS010000031.1:0-25179 GCA_041736895.1 Pirellulales bacterium | reverse complement strand
AACACCAGCACCGAGTACGGCGTTGGCAGGCGAGTTCAGCTCGAGCGTTCCGCCTTGGACGGAAACCGATGTGCCGGCTGCCAGATCCAAGTTCACCGCAACCGTTTGCGTGGCGGTGTTCGTCACGGCGGTGCTGATCGTCGGTGTCGTGCCGGCGAGCGTCAGCGTGTTCACACCGCTGATCGTGTGCGGCGCGGTGGCATCGAACGTCAGCTTGTTGACTGTTTGATTGGCGTCGAGGATGGCCGTTGTGCCGCCGGTCGTGACGAATTTGGCTTCGGCTGCTGCGCTGTTTGGCACACTACCGTTCCAACTACCCGCGGCTGTCCAGTTGTCGTTGTTCAAGCCTTGCCAAACCGAGGGTCCGCCGACCGTATTCGACGTGAAGACCAGGAAAATATCACCCGCGTCGCCGCCCGTGCCGACCATGGTCGTAAACGAGCCGCTCGTGTATGTGGCGTTGGTGATTGCGCTTAGGTTCGTATCACCCGTGTTCGTGCCGCCGGTGACGTCGACGATCTTCCAAGTCTGGTCCGTGGTCCAAAACGCGTCCGCCGAGTTCGGGCCAGTCGCTGGAATCAAACCAAAATCGAGGGTCAACGCGCTCGTGCCGCCCAGGGCGAGGTTGCCGCCGCTGACGGTGATCGTGTCGAAGTCGGTGCCGGGGTTCGCGGTGCTCAGCGCGCCGAGTTCCCAACTGTAAACACCGCCGGCGCTCAGATCGGCCCCGCCGCCAAAGGTCAAATTGCCGGCCGAGTTGCCCGGGGCGACGATCGCCGTGCTGGCGAGTGTCGTCAACCCGCCGATCGTGCCGCTGCCGCCGATCGTGGCGAGCGCGCTGACATTGACAGCACCCGTCGCGGCCGAGGAGTTGCCGTTGATCAGGAGTTTGCCGGCGCTGACCGTGGTGACACCGGTGTAGGTATTGTTGCCCGAGAGCGTCCAAGTTCCCGTTCCCGACTTGCTGACCCCGGCAGCAGCGCCCCAGGTTCCGTAGCCGCTTTGCGTTCCGAGGATATCTTGGATCGTTCCCGTCCCGCCGCCGGTCAACGTCAAACTGCCGCTGCCGTTGTTGTAGATGATATTTTGACTGCCAACAGTGCCGGCAAGTTTGGTGTAGGTGCTGCCGGTGGGAACATCGAGCGTCGCGCCATTGGCCCCGATCGTGAAAGCGCGGTTCGTGGAATTCGTCCCCGTCAACTGGAGCGTTCCGCCGTTGACATTGATGGAGTAATAATTGCTGCGGAGCTTTGACAGCGACGTGTTCGTCGATGGCGTCGGATCGGCAAAAGTGCCGTCATAACCGAAACGATCCAGCACCGCCACGCCGCCCGTATTGATCGTCAAGTACGCCGTATTGGCCGTCCCAAAGAACGAGCCCGTGTTGAACAGCACACCCGTTCCCGTCACGCTCAGCGTGCCGCCGTTGTTCACGGTGTAAGTGCCGCTGCCGGACATCCGGCCGTCGATTTGCAGCGTGCCGCCGTTGACGATCACGTTGCCCGTCGCCGCGCTGTTGACGCTATTGATGACTTGGGTGCCGGCGCCCGTCTTGGTCAACTGGACGTTGCCGTTGATGTTGCCGGTGAAATTTCCGCTGGTGTCGCCATTCCCAACGATCAACAAGTTGCTCGTTCCCGAATTGTTGCTGAGTGTTCCTGCGCCAAACAGCCCGGCGATCGTTTCGCTGCCGGAGCTATACGACAGATTCAGCTGCGCGCCGCTTTCGATCGTGACGTTGGCTGTATCCGGGATGTTGTTCGTCGCGGCCGAAGCCGTGCCGAGTTGCACCGTTCCCGAACCTGAGGTGGCAATGGTCAGGTTGCCGACATAGGTATTGTTGGTGATGAAAATCGACCGTCCCGTTCCGGTGACGCGGATATTGCCGGTGCCCGAGATGTTTTCGTAGTCCGTACGATCCGTGGCATTGCTGTCGAAGATCACATCGCGCATCAACGTGATGTTGGTGAACTGATTGTTATCTCCCGTGCCAGTCACCGTCGAACGGCTCCCCAGGGTGACCGTCCCGGTGCCGTTGTTCGCGACGACGATCGGCGTGCCAAAGTTCACCCGAGCCGAATCGAGATAGAGCGCCGTGTTGTTCGAGCCGGTCCCGGCATCCGTCAGGGTTACCGTTCCGGTACCCAACGCGCCCGCGGCTCGGACGTTGATCGTGCCATTGGAAATCGTCGTGCCGCCGGTATACGTGTTGGCCACGCCGGCCATGGTCAAGGTCGAGGTCCCTTGTTTCACGAGGTTGCCAGGACCAGCGATGATGTTGCCCACGCTCGAGGTCAGCGAGTAGTTGTTGGTGTTGCTATTCACCGTGACGATGCTTGGCTGCAACGTGCCAACCAACGTGACGGCCGTATTGGCAGCGCCGACATCGTTGAACGTCACTCCGTCCCCATAGTAAAAATCATCCGCGCCCGCATTCCAATCCAGCTCGCCCCCTTGCAATTCCCAAGTGGCGGACGTGCCGGCCCACACCAAATCCTTACGCCCAATATCCAAAGTGACATTGGTCGGATTGACCGTAAAAAGAGCTTGGCGGTAAGCGCCCGAATTGTTCAACGCAAAGTTGGTGTCCAGCGCCGCGGTGCCGCCGTGGTTCAGCACGGTGAATGGCGTATTGACCAGCGGATACGTCGAGAAATCGACGGCCGCGGTGCCATTCACCGTCAATGTCCCGGTCGATGTCAACGCGCCGGCTGTTTGACCATTGATCAACACCGTGCCGTTCGAGAAAACACCCAGAGTGAGCGTCTTCGCCGAGCCTTCGCCGCTGATCGCGGTGCCATCGTTGACCGTCACATCGGAATTGGCCAGCGAGCCCGTCAGGTTCAGCGTGCCGGCTTCGACGGTGGTGGGTCCGTTGTAGGTATTGGCCGCCGAGAGGGTCGTCGTCCCAGTGCCGATTTTCTTGACCGGGTTGACACCGGCGATGACCGACGCGATCGATTGCGTGCCGTTGGTGCTGAGATTGATCATGCCGCCGCCCGCGGTTGTGACCGTTGCGGTTCCGGTCATGTTGCGTGTCAGGGTAAACGCGTTGCCCGCCGTGACGGTATCCAATGTCGCGCCGGTGCCGCTCACATTGATTGTCGTATCCAGCGGCACCGTGATATCAGAGCCGGCCGTCGTGTTGTCGATGTTGACCGTGCCGCCGCTGAAGTTGAATTCACCTGTGTTGCGTTGAATCACGCCCCAAGTGCTCTTGAGGGTCAGTGTCCCTCCGCTCAGATTGTATTGATCGAGGTCCGAGGTCATGTTGGTGCCAACGCCCGTGTTCCCGCGATTGTCGAGCACGACGAAATTGGTCGAGACCACGCCGCCGGATTGATTGAAGATCCCGCGTCCGTCGATGCCGACATAGATCCCGCCGTTTTGCTCGCCGCCGCCGGAGGGAGAAGTTCCCGGGCTGGCCGCGGTCACATTGAAATTGCCGTCGGTGAGGTTGTAAGTCGAGGTTTCATTGCCCCAGTGTCCGACGCGGACTTGGTTGATGACATTGAGGGTGCCGCCGTTTTGCGTCATGTTGGCGCTGTTGCCGGAGCCTTCGCCGATTTGTAAATTTCCAACATCGACCAACGAGCCGGGGCCCATGGTGACCGAAGGAGTTCCCGTGATATTTCCAATCGCCAATAACCCGCCCGTGGTTCCATCCGAAAGATCAACGGTGCTCCCGCCAAGATTCAACCCGGTTCCCGTGGTGCGAACATCCAATGTCGTGCGGGCGTAGTCCGCGGACGACGCGACATCGGCGAGAATATCTTGGCCTGCTGCGAGCGTATATCCATCCGAGCGCGAGAAGCGCATCACTGCGGATTTCGCCGAGTCGGCATGCAGGGTGACATCACCGACACCCAGTGTCCCGGCAGTTCCATTGCTGCCGACTTGCAGCACATCGGTTCCCGCCGTTCCGCCCGAGTTCACCCAAATGTTGTTCAGGGGGCTCATCCCCGCGTTGTTGGTTCCGGTCAAGATGAGCGTGCTGCCAGCGCCGCCGCCGCCGACGACCAAGACATCCGTCGGATTCGTCACCGCAATCGTACCGGAGATCGTTCCGGTCGTGTTGTAGGCTTGAACCTTGGCTGAGCCATCCAAGGTGATTGTGCCGGAATAGATGTTGTTATTGTCCAACAGCCGGATCGCTCCGATGCCGCCGTAGGTCGGAAAATCCGGGGCGTAGGTAAGCAAGCTCGACACCGGGGTGCCGCCTGCTGTTTCACTGAACCCTGTGCCGGTGATCGTGATGTTGTTGCTGATCGCGCCGGTGGTCCACAACTGCCCGCCATTGTCGACATCGACCAAGCCGGTGCCGATGTTCGATTGATTGGTCGTCGAAACAGTTCGCATCGACCCCGCACCGGTGGTTGTCGGCGAAAGTTTCAGCAAACCGGAGAACCCGGAATTGTTTCCGTTCAACGTGACATTCGCGGAAACCGAAGAACCGGCCGAAGTGGGATCGATCAAAATCGTTCCCGTGCCGGTGATGGGGCGGTTAAACGTAAAGTCCCCGCCGTCCTTGCTCAGCTTCAGCGTGCCCGGGCCGGCAATCGCAACACCGCTAGTGTTGGCCAACGTGCCAGTATCCGTGTCAACCTCGAGTGTGCCGGCATTGACGGCAGTCGCTCCGACATATGTGTTCGGATTTTGAATGACCGCGGTGCCCGTGCCGTTCTTCGTCAAGCCCGTCAGTCCGGTGATGCCGGCCCCGCCGGTGAATGTATACGTATTCGGCGTGCTGTTATTGATGACGGCCGTGGTCGGCGTGACGTTGGTGGAAACATTCACATTGAAGTTCGTCGCCGTATCGTCGAACGTCACATTGTCATAGACAAAATAGGTGTCCGGGTTGCCGGCATTCGTAAAATTCTGGGTGACCAGATCCCACTCCGACGAGTTCGCCCCGGTCCAGATCAAGTTTGCCGCGGCACCCGTCGTGGTGATCGTCAACGTCGTTGCCGTCTGATTGACGGTTGGAATAAAACGGCTTCCCGTCAGACCCGCGATATTCACCGTCGGAGTCCCCGTGATGCTCCCCGCCGTCACGAGCGTGTGCGTCGCCAAGGGGGCCGAGTTGAAGGTGACATCGAACGCGCCTCCGGTCGCGGTAAAGTCTCCGCTCAGCGTGATCGAATCGTTGCCCGCGGTTCCCGCTTCCAGCGCGATGCTGCCCGCGGCCTGGGAGGCCGAGGCAATATTGATCGTTCCATAGGTATAGGCCGCGGGATTGACCGAAGCCGTTCCGATCGTGACAGTGCCATCGGTCACGGTCAGCACACCCGCCGGATTGGTCCAGCCGGTATTCGCCAGCAAACTCGAAGTGCTTTTAGCCAACGTCACGCCGCTCACGCTGTCCAAGCCATTGGCAACACTCGACAGCAAACGCGCTCGATCATCCAACGTTACAGCCCCGGTCCCCAGCGCTCCGACGGCACTCGACTGCAGGGTGGCGAAATCATCCCCGCCGGCCGCGGTGTAATCGATAAACCAGTTGCCCGTGTAGGCGTTGTTGGCGTTGGTGAGAGTCAGAGATTGTGCTCTGCCGACAGATGACCCCTGACTCGAGTTCGCCTGATAAATGATTGTTCCGCTGCCGCTGAGAGCGCCCGAGTAAGTAATATCCTGCCCGAATGCCCCGCCGGTATTGTTGATCGTTATTGTTCCGCTGGTGCTGATCGCGGCCGGCAACACATGGGCGTTGGTGCCAGTTTGAGCACTGAAGAGCAGTGCCGAACCATCCTGGAACGTCAGCGCGGGCAGCGACCAAGTCGTTACTTGAGTCGTGGCGGCATGCAGCCGCGGCAAGCTCAGCGTCCCGCCATTGCCCACGACGATGGACGAGGCCGCCAACGCGCCCGCGGTCAAGTACGTCGGCGTATTGGTCGAGCCATCGCGAATTTGCAGCACACCGCCGCTGACCGTGGTGACGCCGGAATATGTATTCGCGGCACTGTTCAAGATCAACGTGCCAGCGCCGGTTTTGGTTAGTCCCGACGAGCCCGAGGCAACGGTGTTGATTCCCAGCGTGCCCGTAATGTCATACGTCCCGCCGATGCTCGTGGTGGCCGTCCCGGCTGTAGCCAGGGTCATTGTGCCGGCACCCGTTTTTGTAAAACCCGAGGCCCCGACGAAGGTGCCGGAAGCCGGATTGAGCGTTAGCCCGCCCGCCCCGACGGAGTAAGTCGCAGGCAACGTTAATGTGGAAACACCACTGTATTGCACCGTCCCGGCACCTGCCGTTTTGGTCGTGGTCGAAAAATCGAAACTGACGCCCGTTCCCAGCCCAAGGGTCAGATTACCAGCCGTCACCGTATCCACCATGGCGGGATCCCAACCGGTCAACAACCCATTGAGCACGGCCGTGCCGCCGCCGGTCTTCGCCAAAGCTCCGTCGGCCAGCGTGATCGGGACATTGAACGTCGCCGTTCGATTATTGACTTGAATGGTAGGTGTGCCGCTGAGCGTCAGAATGCTCGTCGTCGGCGTGCCGGCGTTGATCGACCAATCGTGCGTAGCGCTTGTTGCATCTCCAAATCGGACCGTGCCAATGGTGCGATTTCCATCCAGGGTCACGCTGGTGGCGGCCGTGATATTCAGCGTCGAGAAATCGAGGATGTTGCTGGCCGCAAACGTCGGCAGGATGCTGCCGCTCCAATTTGTATCGAGTCCCCAGGATCCGCCCGCGGTGTTCGTCCAGGTGTAGGTCGTTTGCGCCTGCGCGGAGTTTGCTTGCAGGCCCAATCCAAACGCCGTGGCCGAGATCAAACCGGCCAAACTCAAGCGACGGACAGAACGCCCCATCAAACGCTGCAGTGAACGGCTAGCCATAGTTCAATCAACTCTCAAGAAGAAGAAAACAAAATGTAAATCGGTCGGCTGGGGACATCCCGATCCCCAACAACGCAGTACAAAACCCAAATGCGCTTGCGACGCATCCCTTCGCAAGCTGCCGCTCGGAGGTTAACCCTGGAGCGGAGTGTTCCTGGAAAAAGAATTTCCAGGCGTGTGCAGATATCGCGGGCTGATGGGCAGCCAGTGCGATCAGATTGATATTATATGGACTTGATAAAATATCAAGCGAATTATTCTAGTTAGAGTGAAAAAATCAAAATTAACCGCTTTTTAGTCTATTGCGGGAGTCCGCATAAACATTTGCATCAATAATTATTTGTGTATTCGCGGTGGTGAAATCCTTTGAATAGGCTTTTCTAAATTAGTAGCAACTGATTCGATTCACTGGCAAGTGGCAGATTTGAGCGGTTTTGGTTGGCGGTGAAACAGTAAAGAGACTTGCCCCTTGCAGCAATCTGAACTTCGACGGCACTGCTACTGAATTACCAAAATATCCCCAAGCGCGTCGCGAAAGTGCTGGCGGTGCTGCTCCCCGAATTGATTTCATCCGGCATATCGTATTGATAATTGAACATCAGCCGGACGCGATCGGACAAATACCAATTCACGCCATAAGTCATTTGCGGCAAGCGCAGGCCTTGGGGCTGGCCGATGGGCCCGAGCGGCGTATCGCCATCGACAAAGTCGAGGTAGGCCAAACGTGCAGTGACTTCCCAAGCGCCGTAGCCGTACGGCCGATTGCGCGCGGCGGCCCCACGCAGCCAAGGACGATTGACGCGAATCGCGCCCAAGGTGCCGTTGCCCTTGTCATAGCTGCGATTGTCGCCCGTCAAGAAGTAGCCGACGGACACATAGCAACCGTTGTAGTAAACAACTCCCCCAGCGGTTTGATCGATCCAGGAGCCATACCATTCGGCTTGCGCCCAAAACGCCCCCCGGGCTCGCAAGACTTGCACATTCAACAATTGCTGAAAGTCGGCCTCGTAGACAATCCGCGGCACAAAATACGAGGTTGAGTTGTCTCCGAAGTCCAACAGCGATGACTGTGGCTGCTTGTTGATGACGATGGTGCCATCCTCGGGCACCAACTCCGAGAGCGCGATGCCGAAATGCAGCAAGTCGCGGCCATGATCTTCATTGATCGGACAATAGGTATAGCGGCCGGTGAAATCACAAGTGCTGCCCACTCCGGCGATGATGCCCGCTGGGCCCGTGCCATCCTGAAACGCGCCAAGCGCGAGCGAGGAGTCTTCGAATTCACGAAACCATCCCAAGCCCCAGTTGCGAGCGGGGTCGAGCAAATTGCTCGCCGACCGTTCGATGAAGGGCATAAAGCGAGCACTGGTGCCGCCTTCGAGACTGAACGGTTCGCGGAAGTGGCCCAAGCGGTATTCGCCGCTCTCGCGGCGAATCCCGTCAGCGATAAACACATCGCGCGGCTCGGGGATGCCGGAAGCCAGATCCATTTCAAATTGATAGCGCCGATCTCCGCCCCACTCGCCGTCAATGCCGACCCAGGCGCGGCGCAAGCCGACAGCATCCTGAACGTCGCCGAAGAACGCCTCGTTGGCCGCGCTCTGCTCGACCCACAGCGCGTCGGCATCCAGGCGGCCGCGAAAGCGCAGGGTATAGTCGGGGGCGCACTCGTAAGTTCGCGGCCAGCGCGGCTTGGGGTCCTTGGGGCGGGCCGTCATTGACGGGATTAGTTGCTCGTCAGGTGCGGCCGCCGTGGGCAGGTCTGTGGCGAACAACGGCTCGGCTTCGGCGCCGGCCAAAGGCCGCGCGGAGTGCAGCGCGCTAACCGCGATTATCAGCGCGCATCCCAAGCAGATGCATCGAACCATGGGCGACAAATCAAGGAAATACGGCCGATGACAAAATCAGCCTGTTGTCTCTTCATTTCATCGGATGAAGCCGCACGGGGCATCCAGTCAGAGAACTTGTCATGATCTCGATAGGCGCATTTCAACATCACAAGATGTGACGATCGAATCGTTTATCCGCAGCCGGAGATCAGCGAAAATCCCGTCGTATATCCAATACTCGAATCAGAATGACGCCGCATTTTCAAGCAAAAACAGCGTTCTGAAGCTGCAGAGACATCAAAATAGAAACTGCGGAAACAGATCAAGAAGAATGAATTGGACAAAATTATATTATTCTCTGTTTTTTCGCTCACCCCCCCATTAAGATGATAGCAAAGCTGACTCGAACGAGCTTTTCTATTGAAGAAACGCTGTCGAATTCAGCACGAATCTTCTAGGAGCATCTCATGAACTGGAACCGTCGGTCCGCCTATTCTTTGCTGCTGCTGGGGTTGGGGGCAGTGATTGGCTACCTGGCTACCGCCAGCGATTTCAAACAACCGTTGCAAGCCTCGTCACCCCCGACGGCGAACAACGCTGTCCCTGCCAACAGCACGCTTGTTTCGAGCAAGCTGACCGCCAGTGACAAGATTCATCTCGACAAACACAACCAAGCGGTCATGGCCACCGCGGCCAAGGCTGGCAAGAAGCCCAATTTCTGCATCATCTGGGGCGATGATATCGGCTGGAATAATCCCGGCGCGTACAACCGCGGCATGATGGGTTACAAGACGCCGAACATCGATCGCGTCGCCAAAGAAGGGGGCTTGTTCACCGATTGGTACGGTCAGCAGTCGTGCACCGCGGGGCGCGCATCCTTTATCACCGGCCAAAGCCCCTTCCGCACCGGTCTGCTCAAGGTCGGTCTGCCGGGGGCCAAGGAAGGGCTCTCCGACAAGGATCCCACGATCCCGGAACTGCTCAAAAACCACGGCTACATGACGGCCCAATATGGCAAGAACCACCTCGGCGACCGCGATGAACATCTCCCTTCGAATCACGGCTTCGACGAGTTCTTTGGCAACTTGTATCACTTGAACGCCGAACAAGAACCTGAACACCCGGATTACTTCAAGAATCCCGAACTGAAGAAAATCTTTGGCCCGCGCGGCGTCATCAAGTCGTTTGCCAATGGGCAGATCACGGACACCGGGCCGCTGACGATCGAGCGCATGAAGACGGTCGACGAAGAAGTCACCAAGGGCGCGATCGACTTTATGGAACGCGCGGTCAAGGCCGACAAGCCGTTCTTCTTGTGGTGGAACTCCACGCGGATGCACATCTGGACGCATCTGAAGAAAGAGTCCCAAAACAAAACAGGCCTCGGCATCTATCCGGACGGCATGGTGGAACACGACGGTCATGTCGGCCAAGTGCTCGACAAGCTTGATCAACTGGGCGTCGCCGACAACACGATTGTCATGTACTCGACCGATAACGGCGCCGAATGCTTCTCGTGGCCCGACGGCGGCAGCACGCCGTTCCGCAACGAAAAGAATTCAAACTGGGAAGGCGGCTACCGGGTTCCGTGCATGATCCGCTGGCCCGGGGTGATCAAACCCGGCTCGGTCTTCAACGGCATTTGCTCGCACGAAGACATGTGCCAAACATTGCTGGCCGCGGCCGGCGAGCCAGACATCAAAGAGAAACTGATGAAGGGCCACAAGGCCAACGGCCGAGACTTCAAGGTCCATCTCGATGGCTACAACTTGATTCCCTATCTCAGCGGTGAAGCCAAAGAGTCGCCGCGCCGCGAGTTCTTCTACTGGACCGATGACGGCAACCTGGCCAACTTGCGCTATGATCGCTGGAAAGTCGTGTTCATGGAACAACGTGCCCACGGTTTGGATGTGTGGCAAGAGCCCTTGGTGACCTTGCGCTTTCCAAAGCTCTTCTGCTTGCGAACCGATCCGTATGAACGGGCTGACCACGAAGCCGGGGATTATGCCCGCTGGCGCGTGGACCATGCGTTTGTGTTGTTACCGGCAGTTGCCTTTGTGAGCCAACATCTGGAAACGTACAAGGCCTTCCCGCCGCGTCAAAAGCCGGGGAGTTTCAATCTAGACGCGGTGTTGCAGAAGCTGCAACAAGGCGGCGGCGGGACGAACTAGTTTCGCTCGTCACAATTTCCATGCTTGATCGAAGTCTTGCGCTGGGGCGGGAATCCTGCCCCAGCGCTTTTTCGTCAACTCATGTTTCATCTCAATCGCACTGTTTCAGGACATCATTTCTTACTTTGGGGGCTGTTATGCTGCGAAAACTGCTGGTCTGCGGCCGGTATTTGCTCGTCATTCCCGTGATTGGCTCCTTGCTGTTGACGGTCGGCGTCGTCGTCATGGCCGCCGGCCTGATTGTCGAACGCGGCTTGAATTTAATGGAAAACGCCGAGTTTTCGACCAAATCTGCGCGGCTGATGTCGATCACCGTCATCCAGACGATCGATTTTTTCTTAGTCGGGGCCCTCGGCTATATCACTGCGGTAGGCATCTACAGTTTGTTCATCACGGCGAGTGAGGAACAATTGTTGAAACGGATCAAAATTGAAAGGCTCAAAGACCTCGAAGACAAGATCATCGGAGTCGTGGTGGCAGCTTTGGCCGTTTCTTTCCTGGGGCAGGTCTCAGACCCCGAACATGCACACGAGATCCTGCATTCCGGGATTGGCATCTCGCTGGTCATCGGCGCGCTCTGCTTGTTTATGCATTTTTCCAGCAAGCCGGAAAAATAGCAGCACCGGCGCGATGACCCAATGCGGCGTTACTGCGCATCACTTGGCTCGTTTGTCCCGCAAGTGCGCCTCTGCCTCCAACGCGAAACAGCCAGCTGCAACACTCGTTGCGGCTGGCTGTTGGCGTGCCTGGGGAAGCGTTGGCGCCAGCATTACAGCTTGATATTCATCCGCACGCCGTACACAAACGCATCGTCGGCGATCGCGCTCGCCTCCGGGTGGATGTATTGCACATCGGGCGTGATGTTGATCATCGGCGTGACTTGGAAATTGTAATACGCTTCGACTCCTGTGCCGTCGCGCGGTCCGAAGAGCGCTTGTGGAGCAGGGCCGAATTCGTTGCTCGCGCCGACATAGTACCAGCCGAGCCCAAACGTGTCGCCGCGTTTTTGATTGAACGGACTGTACCCGCCGATGCCGGTACTCAGGAAGTAGCGAATCGGGGTCGGATTGCCGTCGCTAATCGAAGCTCGGCCAAACAGCCCGTAACCGCGCTTTTCTTTGCCGGCGAATTGCACCAAGTACTGATCGAAGCCGGTGTAAATCGTGTAGGAATCCGAGATCGTCGGAAAGCCGGGCACGGTCGGTTCGGGATAGACGCCCGGCGGCGGCTCGGCAAACGACAAGTCGGTCAGCTCGACGTGCTTCCACATCCCGCCCAGGTGCACATCCCCTTTGCGGCCGCAGAAGTTGGTGTTTAGTTTGATTTCGCCGCCGACAATCACACCCTGGGAAAAGAGATCCTCAAAGCGCATGAAATCGCGGGTACGGTCTTGGGGATCGTATACAAAGAAGCTCATCATCCCCCATTCGCGCGGCATCGCCGCCCCGGCGGTAAATGATGTGTAAGGCAATCCCAAGAGGAACGCCGGGTTGGCCACTAGGGCTTGGTTCATGAACTGTTCCGTGCCATCGCCGCCGGCGAATTCGTCTTGGTCGGCTGCGCCTAGCACATCTTTTTTTCCCACAAAGACGATCAACTTTTCCGAGAGCGGCTGCGTGATCACAAAGTTGCTGATGTACGGAACGCCGGGATCGTTGGGTGCCGTGGGTTGTAAGGCGGGAAAAACGGCTGGCGGGAATGCGCCCGTGTTTAACGAGACATTGCCGTAATCGCCGTACCAATGCTCGGCGCGGACGAGCAGCTTCCCCTTGGGCATGCCGCCGAATTTTTCGAGATCGAAGATAAAGTCGTATTCCCCGCGCCCGGTGTACTCGAACACATTCCCCGGTTCAAGTACTGGCACAGGCGACGCATTAATACCGCCATCGACGCCAAACGCGAAATGCGTCGAGCGGCCCATAAATGTAATGCCGTTTTGCTGCAAACAGGGGCGACAACCTCCCCAATCGCCGGTCAGCGTCGAGCGCGTCAAGAAATCACACGAGTCGCCGCAACAATCCGTCGGGCAATAACAGGGGTTGGGGACGCCGTTGTAACACGCAGTCGCCGATTCGCCAGAGGCAACGCAAGGCGAGTTGTTCTGAGCGACGGCCGTTTGCCAACCGAGGGACAACATGGCTAGGACAATTGCTTTTCTGATGACGCCTCTTAACATCTTGCCCATCCTTGATACGTTGTGTGATGACGTTTCTGACCGCGTGTCTCTAGGCTTCGAGCCGTCAGCACACTGTTGTGAATGGCTGATGCTTGCCCCAACACTTCTCTGCTCGACTCATTAACCGTTCCACTGATTCGGGGCAGGAAGATCGATCACCGCCCCGCGGCCAAAGCGCCAGGTCAGCCCAAAGCCAATCCAGTAGCTTTCGATCGACGTTGTTGTGAAATCGCCGAGTTGTTCGGTGTCTTTGAACATGCCGCCAGCCATCATGTCCAAATCGATCCCGGGCAAAACATCGACCACGCCGATGCCAAATGACATCCGGTGTTGGCTGGTGATGGCCAGCAACCCCTCGGTGTAACGCACCGAGGCCAAATTTCCGAGCGGCACACCGCCGACATTGAGATCGGGGGCATCGTCGAGTGGGTTTTCGGCCCAAGCATAACCAGCACGCAGTCGATATCGGCCCATTGAGTATTGTGTGCCGACTTGCACAACGAATTGATTCTCGTAGATCGAGCGGTAAAGATCCGCTTGATCCCAAAGCTTGTAGGTAAAGTCCACGGCCAGGAGCAAACACCCGTCGCAGAGTGCCGTGTTCGCAAAACCGATGCCGATGTTCTGCGGCAGGTCCATGTTCACATCAAAGTTAATCTGATTGTTCAAGGGCGAAAGAATCACCGCATTGTCAAACGTAAATGATTGCTCGGTTTGATAGTAAGCCCCGACCGTGGTGCAGTCGGTAAGCAAGTAGTTGGCTCCGAGAGTCCCACGCAGCGCATAGTCGGGTGTCATGCCGCTATGCCCCACAAAGGGTCCATCAAAGAAAGCGATCCCCAGCGCCATACTCGCCCCGATCGACAAGCGATCGGTAACCTCAAGTCCCACACCCACCGGCAGGTTGAATATAGTCTGCGCCGTGCTGGTCCCATTGCTTTGGGGAACTTGCCGAAAATCCGCAAACCCGCCAGCCGTCGTGACAAAGCCAATCCCAAACGTGGCCGGCATTCCCAACGCGCTCACATCCTGGGTCACGCCGATATTGCCCATCGGAGTTCCGGGGGCCGTGGATTTGGCTGAGTATGGTTCGACCCCGATCAGGGGGAGCTGACTCGTTTGAGTCATATTGAACGTCGGTTCAGCCCAGGCCCCGCCGAACAGAAATTGCGTCCCTTTGAATTGGGTCAGCGCGGCCGGGTTGCCGTTGATGGCGCTGGTCAGGTCTTGCGGCCGAGCGATACTCGTCCCGGCCATGCCACCCGAGGCGGGCATCAACGTGTTTTGGAGTTCAACCCCAAAAGATTGCCCGAGCGTTGCGCGCGTACCGCCTACGAAAACCGCGAACGTGCACAACAAAATGTTGAAGTACCGCATCTTGCATCCTTGCAATCGAGTCGATGGGACTGTCTGAAATGGTCCGTCATTTCGTCACCCCATTATCAAGATCGACGTATCTGATTTCCGGCTTTTGCGCTGATTTTCTAGCTAGAAAAGTCAACGGAACCGGAATTGGCCAGCCGGATGCAGATCCGCCGTAAGGCAAGGGATGCCAATTTCCGAGCCACTGCGAGGAATTCTTCTGAGAACCACGAATGGTCTAGCGATTCAAGAGAGCGAAATTACAGGTAAACGTAGATCTATTCCAAAATGTGGCAAAAAAAAACCACCTTACCTGGGGCAGAAGGCAAGGTGGCTTTATAAGCGTGGTCACCCGGGGCAGTGGGCGACCACATTGTGATTTTATTAGATTTCAATCGCTCGTCAAGTATTTTTTCAAAGAGTTTGCGGCGTCTGTGACAGAATTCGATGGCTCGTCGGAAAAATTACCAAACGTGATCGAAAAACTTCCCCGGCAAGGTGGGCTAACGAAGAATTCGATTTGCCTGCTGGACGACAGTACCCTTCGGTTGGATATGGCGTGGCGGTGATCAGGGGCATTATCCATCAGATGATCGTTAAAGCAGCAGTTGCTTGATCGAGCCTGTTTGCGGCAACTTCTTGCGCGACATCTCGAGATCGAGATCGCCGTAGTGCTCAATCGGATTGCCGTGGGCATTGAGCAGCGTCGTGTACCAGTTGCCAAGCGTTTTGTGACCTTCGTTACCCAAGAACGGCAAGCGAACGTAGCGATTGCCTAAGTTCAGATTGCAGTTCTTGCCAGCCATGATCAGGAACGGTGATTCCAGTCCGATGCCGTGGTGCGTTTCGCCGTTCTCCGGAAAGTACATGATCATCGTGTTGTCGAACATCGTCCCGTTGCCTTCGGGGACTTGCTTGAGTTGTTCGATGATCGTCTTGACTTGATTCATGTGGCTGATGCGGATTTGCTCGCGCGTCTTCCAGGCAGGCACGCCGCCAAACGCTTCGTCATGACCCAGCGGATGAATGCCGACGCGATCTGTTTCATTTCCGGGCAGACCGGTGATCGGAGTTCCCAGATCATCGATCGTGTACGTCACCACATTGGTTAAGCCCGCTTTCAGAGCCGCTATCAAAACGTCGGTCATGGCCGCTTGCTTCTCCGGCGTCGTGGCATTCTCGCCGCCGTTGGCATGGACGGGCGAAAGCTTGGGCAGATGCTTGGCGAGTGTGCCGGCGATCTTGATCAATTCTTTGTTGCGTGCGCGGATGGCGTCGATCGAACCGAGATGTATCTCTTGGCGTTTCTTTTCGTGGCCGGCGACGCCGCTGATTTTCAGCCCTTCTTTGCTCTGTAGAAACGACAGCATGTCGTTGTCCGAATTCACCGCTTCGGGATTCAGGACGGATTTGAACAACTCGTTGCGAGCCGTCTCTGGATCGGCGTAGCAGTAATTGCGTGTTTGCGGCGCGGGTGCGGAATACCCATCGACGATCCCAGTGCGGCCGCCCGCGAAAGAGAGTTCGACGTGGCCGAACGGCGAGGGAAACAACTTGGCCAATTCGAAATCGATTGTCGTTCGCTTGATCGAACTCAGCGTGTTGCGATTGGATTTGAAGCAGCCCATCACGGACGAGAAGGAGTAATGCACATTTTCGCTCATCTTTGCCGACAATCCCTGCAGGATCGTCATGTGCTCTTTGTGCGCATCGAGGCCGCGCAGCCAAGTCGGCAGTTCATGCTTGGTCAGTTCGACTTCGAGCGGCTCTTTCTTTTCGTCCAGCGCTTTGTGCTCGTCTGAAAAATTGAGCGGCGCGAGCTCCAAAGGTCTCAGGCCGCTCGATTTGCGGATGAAGATGAAACGTTTGGGAATCTTGTTGCCATCGGGTTTGGCAAACAATTGATTGAACGCGGGCGCCAAGGACATCGCACCAACGCCAAGCACGGACGATTGCAAAAAGTGTCTTCGAGTGGTCATGGGTCTATTCCTGGATGGCGTTGCGGTAAATGAACGAATCGGAAGTCAGCAGCGAAACGATCACGGCATCGAAGCTGCCGCCGTTGGCGAGATAAGCTTGTTCGGCGTCAATCAGTGTTTTGGAGTCGGACAGTGTTTCGTTGCGGCCCAGGAAGTAGCGGAATGCGTGGCGGATGATCGACTGCCGGACTTTGCTCGATTTACTGAGTCGTTCGGCCAATTCGACCGCGTTCTTCACTTCGCCGTCGAGATTTTTATCGTCCGTCCCGCTCAAGTAGCCCGTGGCATTGACCGGGCGAGTTTTGTACACATCGCGCGTGTCCGTCAGGAGTTTGGCTTCGTCGGGGTTCTTCTTGACGAGTTGGTCGGGATATTCCAACGCCTCGACCTTGCGGAAGCGGCCAAAATCATCGTAAGACTCAAAGGCATACCCCAACGGGTTCATGCTTTCATGGCATTTCCAGCAGTAGCTCTTTTCGGTAGCGCTCGCGACGCGCTCGCGGAGCGTTTTGTGGTGGTCTTCGGGAATCGAGGCATCCACCGTGATGGGCACGTCGGGAATGGAGCCGGCGAGCAGTTTTTCGCGGATCCACTTGCCGCGATCGACGGGGTCGGTCTCGGTATTCTTCGCATGCGCGATGAGCCAGATCGGATGCGTGAGGATGCCTTTGCGATTCGGGATCTTGGCCGGCTGAATCGTTTGGTAGTCCCAGTTCGTTAACGGAATATCATAAAAGAAGGCGACGTTGTAGGCATCCATAAAGTCATAGCCATAACCGCGATACAGATCGAACGGCGCGGCTTCTATTTGGCCTTTGTCCAGGCGCGCGGTAATGCTAGTCATCGACAGTTTGAAGAGTTGCAGCGTGTTGCCCTGTCGATTGCGCGCTTGCAAATTGTCGGGGTCGACCATACGCATCTTCACGTCTTTGAGGAAGTCTCGATGCTTCACGAGATCCGCTTCCTTGAAGTTCTTCCAGTCGAGATCTTTGAAGTAGGCGTAGATGCGCTTGATCCGGTCCGAGGCGGCTTGCATCCGTTCGTTGTCGCCATCGTGGTAAAGGTAAAACTCTTCGGTGCCGAGCAACTCTTCGAAAACGTTTTGATCTTTCTCCAGAATATACTCGACGATGCGGTCAGCTTCGCTGAGCAAACGCGCCATGGCGTCTTCCAGCCGATCGCCTCCGAAGCGCTTTTCGTCTTTGAAAATGGCCATCGCGGCTGGATAGCCAAAGAATTCGCGAAAGAAGCGGAGCTTGCGGATCGCCGTGTCTGTGGTGTTGTCGTGATAACTTCGATCCGTCAGCACGGGATCAATCAGGTATTGCACATCGCGTTTTTTCAGCATGCGCGTGACTTCGCGTTGATAATCTTCGCGGGTGTTGAGTCGGTTATTCTGCGCCGCTTCAGCCAATTCCTTATCGGGCATTTGGTCCGTCAAGGCGTAGGAGATCGCGTAACTGGCATCGCGCGGCGAGAGCATCCGCCGGCCATGCTCGTCCGCGTCGCCCGTGCCAAATTCCTGGCGATAGACAAATTCACTCGACAGGATAAATGTTTGGATGAGCTTCTGGATCGCCTTGAGTTTGCCGAGCGTCGTCACATAGGATCGCGCGACGCGAACGTACTCTTCTGTTTCCGGAGTCGTGGGAGAACGCTCTAGAATTAGCACAAAGAGTTGATCCACCAGCTTGGTCAACAACGCGTCCGACGGCGGACCCGCAGCGGTTCGCGCTTGCTGAAAACTCTGCTCCCATTCGGTGACGCACTTTTCAATCAGATCCTGGTAGTGATCGCCTGGCTGGCGCAGCTTCATGATCGTCGCTTTAAGGACTTCCATTTCCGCCGCCGGCAACGGCTTGATCGCCAGCGGTTTGATTTTGCGGGCATCCTTGCTGACATGCTCGCGCAGCTCGGGCAAGTAATCCCGCAGAATCGTCATCCGGCCCTGCAATTTCCGTTCGTGAGTGCCGTGATAGAACCACGTTTTCTCGCAGAACTCGCGAAACTCGTCGTCCGTTTTCTGGGCATACTCGGGATGCAACAGAAATTGATAAACCGTCGTGTCGCCCTCCAGATCCTTGAGCATGTTCTGTGCAACGTGAAACGGAGCTTTTTTGTAATCCTTGGCCGCGGCGAGTTCACTGGCATCATTCAATTTCACCGGCACAAATTTCGGCAGCAGCGCCTCGTGTTGAGGGCCGAAATATTCCGCGCAGAGTTTGTCGATAAAATTTTCGAGGTACAACCGCCGCGCGGCGAGTGTCGTTTGCTGCTGATCCTCGAGCGCCATGAGCTCGGTGATCGCCGGCAGATACTTGGGGTTCTTTTTGACGAGAACGTCGGTAATGTACTCCGATGTTTTTTGGGCATTGGTCAGCATGCTCGACAAATGGCCGCCCGTGAAATCCGTGTTGGCGTAGTAACGCACGCCTGACCGAATGGGCAACAGAAACGGATTGTTCAAGCTGATTTGTGTAAACTTGTTGCTGCCCACGACGGCGATGTTTTTGCCCTTGTGTTTCGAGGTCTGATTGCTTGCCAAGATACGCTGAAATTTGGCATTAAAGATATACTCGCTGATCAACCAGCGTCGGTCGTAGGTAAAGCCGGGCAGATCTTTGTATTCTCCCGAGAAGAGTTTTGTGTGATCAACGTAGTTCGCGTACTCCGGTCTTTGCAGCTTTGTCTCTAACTTCGAAGCGTTGTGCTTGTGAAGTTCTTGCGACACCCAGTTGGCCAAGTGCGCACGATCCGCGTCGTTTGGCTGTGTCTCTTCCTTCGGCGGCATTCGCCTCAAGTACAACTGTTCTTGAACTTTGTTGAGCAATTCAAGCCGAGCGTCCAGATCCAATTTCGTCAGCCCTTCGAGACGAATATCTCCCTCGGGTGAATCGCTGCCATGGCAATCAATACAGCTTTGCTTTAGAACTTTTGCGGCACTGGCGGGGATAGCAAACTTCTCGTCAGCCAGCGCGGTAGCGCTGACGAACGTGCAGATCAGTAGTGCTAAAAAGCGAATCGACATATTGATTTGGTTAGTGGATAGCAACTAGGAAAAGAGTTCTTCAGTGACAGCTAAAGACCAGCGACCTTCCACCCTTCGCGATAGCTCTTGCTCAGATACTTTTTCGCTTCGGCATCGGTCGGCAGGCCGGTTGTCGCGTCGAGCGTCAGGGCCTTGCCGCAGCGATGGGCCACGTTGCCAAGCAGGTTGTGCTCGATCAGCGCGCCGGAGTATTCGAAGTCGCAGAGCGCTTGCCCGCCGGTCTTGGCCGCGTGCAGCCACTCGGCGTAGTGGCCGAGCGATTTAGCGAACGTTTGCTCCGGCCGCGGGCGATCCTTGTACGTCGCGATGGGGCTGACAACGATTTTGTTGTAGTCGGCGACGATGATGCCGTTCTCGCCGACGAACGCGATGCCGTTACTCCATTTGGTCAGGTCGGTGTCTTCGCCGAGTTGTGACTGCAGCGCCGCGGACTTGCGTTTCATCCCTTCGTCGCCGTGATACCAAACGACTTTGCATTTCGCATGATGCGGGCCGGCTTCGGGGCGCGCGGCATGTTCCCAGGTGACTTGCTGCCACGGCGGGCAAGCGATCTCGTCGACGGCCGGACCTTCGCTGGCGACACTCGACGCGCGGCGCAGGTCGAGTGCCCAAAACGGCAGGTCGATCAGGTGGCTCCCCATGTCGCCGAGCACGCCGTTGCCAAACTCCCAGCGGCGATTCCAATTCAAGTTCCCGCCGCTGTAGTAGTTCTTGTTGAACGGGCGATCGGCGGCCGGACCGAGCCACACATCCCAGGCGAAGCCCGCGGCGACCTGCTCGGCATCGAGAACAGCCGGCTTCACGGGATTGATGCCGCGGCTGCACCAGACATGCGCCTCGCGGATCGAGCCGATCATGCCCGAGCGCACGAGTTCGACGACGCGGCGATAGTTGTCAGTGGCGTGGATTTGGGTGCCCATCTGCGTTGCGAGCTTGCCGCGTTGTTCGCGGGCGACGTCCTGCATGAGCCGTGCTTCGGCGACAGTGTGGGCGAGGGGTTTTTCGCAGTAGACATGTTTGCCGGCACGCATCGCCGCGAGCGATGCGGGGGCGTGATGATGATCGGCTGTCGAAATCACGACGCCGTCGATGCGCGGATCGGCGACGACTTCGCGCCAGTCATGGAACTCGCGCGCGTCCTTGAACCGGCTCTTGACCGCGGTAATCGCCGTAGAGTTCACGTCGCAGAGCGCGTCGATCTGCTCGCCTGCAACACCGTTGAGATTCGCTCCGCCCCGTCCGCCGACCCCGATGATCGCCAGACGCAGTTTTTCCTTGGTCGGCGCCGCCGGTTCAGCACTATGAACGCCGCGCAACAAGAGGGCCGAAGCTCCGACAGCAAAACTGCCGGTAAGCATGTCGCGGCGGGTAAGACGACGAAAGCGCGGCAGTGCAGGCATCGTGAAGCTCGCGGTGTGGAAGGCAGGAGTGCGAAAGGCAGGAATATTATTATAGCCGCAGTGAATTACAAAGGCACTAGCATTTTCAAATTCTATCAGGCGATTTTTTTCCGAACTTTCCCGCATTCTGCGTGTCACAACTAAACAAATGAGCACTATACCCGTAGAATGAATTAGGAGGGCAATGCTATGCCGCGCCAGGACCATCACCCGCTAAAAAAACAAGCACTGTCCAACCGCGAACTCGCCGCCGTGATGCGCGAGATGGCGGAGCATCTGCAACGAGCTGGCGAAAGTCCATTCCGAGTCGCCGCGTATCGCCGTGCCGCAGCGACGTTCACACGCTGTGCGCAAGATCTGAACGACATCCTGCGCGAAGAGGGCGAAGCGGGCTTGCGCAAACTGCAGGGGATCGGCGTCTCGATTGCCAAGGCCGCGGCCGCGCTGCTCCGCCGCGGCAAGTTTCCCAAACTCGAACGACTCCGCCGCATCGATCGCGGTGAGAAACTGTTTCAGACGCTCCCCGGCGTCGGGCCGGAACTCGCCAAGCGCGTCGAAGAAACACTCGGCGAGAAAACGCTCGACGAAGTCTACGCCGCCGCGTGGGACGGCCGCCTGCGCCGCGTCCCGGGGCTTGGCAACAAGCGCCTCCGCGCGATTCGCGAATCATTGGCGACACGCTTACAGGCCGATGTCCCGCCGCCGTCATCCTTGCCCGAGCATGAACCGCCGATCGCCGAGTTGCTCGCCCTCGACGCGGAGTACCGCGACCAGTCCGGCAAGAACCGGTTGCCGCGCGCGATCCCGCGGCAGTTCAATCCGACAGGCCGAGCGTGGCTACCAATTCTGCGCACTTCACGCGGCGGGCGGCGCTACACGGTGCGCTTCGCCAACACGGCGCGAACCCATGAGACGGGGCATCTCGGCGATTGGGTGATCATCACGTGTGACACCAAGCAGTGGTACGGCCAATGGACGGTTATCACGGCGCAGCAGGGCGACCTGCGCGGGCGGCGGATCGTCATACGCCGCGAAGCCGACTGCCGCGAGTTCTATCGCCAGCCGGTGCAGCAAGAGTTGCCGCTGTAGGTGCGGCTTTGCCGCACAAACGCGACGGCCGGTTCGGAGCAAGAACTTCGGCAGAGTTATGACTTCGATCGCGCTTGCGGCCTGCCGAGTTTGCCGGTACCAAAAGAGTTGCCGCTATAGCCACAACGTTTCGCCACAAAGAAACAGAAGTCAGAATACGAATTTTGCCGCAAATAAAACAAAAACAACAAAAAGAAATTCTCTTTGCTATTTTTGTTTTTCTTGCGGTAAAAAACTCTTCGTATCTGATGTAGCCAAGGTCGTGAGACCTTGGATCGTAGCGTCAGGGCAAACCGTCCAAGGTCTTACGACCTTGGCTACGGTGCTGTTACCGGCTCGCGTTGCCCGTCGTGGCGATTTGGCGGCGGAGCGTTTGCAGGGCCGCGGCGATGACCGGGTCTTCAGCATCGGGCTTCTTGTCGGCGTCGTTGACTTGGGCCAGGACCGGAGCCGCGGCCGTTGGTTCCAGCGTCAGCGATGGGCCGCTGGCCGGATTCGGCGCACTGTTGTCGGCGAGGATCGGCTTCGCGGCCTGACGAACTTCGATCGTTGGTTCGACGCCGACCTTGCTGTAGGCCTTGCCCAACGGCGAGTAGAACTTGGCCGTGGTCAGACGGATGCCGGTGCCGGCGATGTTCAGCGGGAAGATTCCTTGGACCGAGCCTTTGCCGTAGCTCCGCATGCCGATGATCGTCGCCCGGCGATGATCGCGCATCGCCCCGGCAAAGATTTCGCTCGCACTGGCGCTGTCGCCGTCGATCAAGACCACGAGCGGCAGCTTCCACGTCCCAGCCGATTGAGCCGTGTAAGTAAAGTCTTCTTGGGGGTTGCGGCCGCGGGTCGAGACGATCGTGCCGGCTTCGAGGAACCGATCGGCCGCTTCGACGCTGGCCGTGAGCAAGCCGCCGGGGTTGCCGCGTAGGTCAATGATCAGCGACTTCATCCCTTGGCGATGGAGATTCCACAACGCGCGGTCGATGTCGGTGGCGGTCGTCTTTTGGAAGGCCGAGAGCTTGAAGTACGCCAACCCGGCGGTCGCGTCGAGAATCTTGGCGTTGTCGACGCTTGGGACTTCGACCTGTTCGCGGCGGAGCTTGATCGTACGCGGAGCGGCGTTCGGAGCTTGCAGCGTGAGCGTGACGGTGGAACCTTCGAGACCTTGGAGCATGTCGGCCGCTTTGTCGGCCGTGAGTTTGCTCGTCAATTGGCCATCGACTTCGAGGATCACGTCCTTGGCCAGAATGCCACCGCGTTCCGCGGGGCTATTGGTAATGACACTAACGATTTGCAGTTGGTTGTTCGCCGTTTTCAGTTCGACGCCGAGTCCCACAAAGTTGCCGTCGATCTGCGAGTAAAGATCGTGCAGTTGTCCGCCGGTCAGGAAATTCGAGTATTCGTCGAGTGCTCCAACCGCCCCGGCGACGTATTCCAAGATCACGGCCGTCGGCGAGATACCGAGCTGTTGTTGGCCGGTGCGGGCGATTTGTTGCAGGACCAGCTTCGCATCGCTGCGGTCGCGGATGTTTTGGGCGCCGAGCTTCATGGCGTCGTTGCGGAACTGACGAATCTGGGCTGCCGTACGGCCGCGGAGATGAGCTTCGGTGAACGTCGCATCGTTCAACGCCACCGTCAGGTCGCTCCCGCCGCGTTGCAGCAACGCGCGATAGTCGGGCGTATTGACCGAGTGTGCCGCGATGCGGGTCAACACTTGATTGTAGAGTTCCAGCGCTTCGGCTTCCGTCAGCTTGAGGAGCGTATTGCGAAAGCTGGCGTCGGCGTAGCGGCGGGCGAGGTCGTAATTGATCCGGCTCAACTCGAGCCGTTCTTCGAGGACGATCTGGCCGGGATTCTTACGCGTGGCTTCTTCGTAGAGCGTCAGGGCTTCGCCCCAACGGCGCTGGGTTTCCAGCTCTTTGCCCTTTTCGAGCAGCTTTTCGAGCTCTGGCGTGGTTGACGGCGGGAGCTTGTAGACCGGCTGTTGAGCCGCAGCTTGCGGCAGCGCCAACGCCGCGGCCAAGAGCACCAACGTCAACCAACCAACGCGAGCAACACGGCCGTGTGACAACATGAATCGTATCCGTCAGGAGGAAAGCAAGGAGCAACGGGAAGGCCGTCCTTGGCTTCCAACCGAACCGGACTGTTGTCGCGATGCGGGCACATGTCATAACAATGCGAACGAGAGTTGGTGCAACTCTCGGACCAACACCGCACATTTGTTCAGTGCCGCCATCCCATGGCAACGCTGGCAAATCTGCTGGCAAGGCCCAGTCTTATATTTTACCTCGAAGTCGGGCCAAATGCAGGACCAATGGGAATATAGGCCGCGATTCTGTGCAGGTCAAAAAAATGTCGCCGAATTTTGCCCGAATATTGCCGTTAAAATCGGCACGTTCGACGCTTTTTCGTGCGATTGTGCCGGTTGCGCCGAGCTTGCTTGGAGTCGCTTGCAGGGTCGAAAGCTTGTCCCACGAAAATCGCCGCCAAACTGTCGCGGTGCGGACGAAAACGGAATTCTTGCAATCCGAATTGTCATTTTTGCAAAGATCGAGACAATCGGGGCTTCCCGCTAGTAGCTCGAAGCCATGCTTCGAGAGATCCGTGATATCAACTCGCTCGAAGCACGGCTTCGAGCTACGTAACTCCATGAAGCTGTTTGCCAAAACCGAGTATGCCTGCATCGCTGTTCTGGAGCTTGCGCTCCGGCACGGCTCGGGCCAGCCAGTGCGCATCCGCGAGATCGCCGAAACGCACGGCATCCCCGCGCGGTTCTTGGTGCAAATCCTGCTTCAATTGAAAGGTGCCGGCATCGTCGTCAGCACACGCGGAGCGGGGGGCGGGTATCAACTGGCCAAGCCGCCGGAAAAAATTTCGCTCGGCGAAGTGATGAGCATCATCGCCGGCGACCAACCGTGGCAATCAGCCGCGGGCGGCAACACGCCAACGACGCGCGTCTTGCTCAAGACGTGGCGCGACGCGGCGGAACAAGAACGCCAACACCTCCGCGGCATCAACTTCGCCAAACTCGTCGAACGGTGCCAGGTCGATGCGGAGCAGATGTATTATATTTAAGGAGGAAGGAGGAAGAATTTAGAAGGAAGAAGTTAGGAGTTAGGAAAAAGCACGACTGAAAAGAAATCTGGTTTGGTCCCCTCCCCCTTGCGGGGACAATACTGTTCGGCACAAGATTTGCGCATGGTATTCTGGCAGCTTAGGAGGCTGCCAGAATGGCGCGACAAAAGGGTGACGAGGTACTGCTATTACAAGGCCGACGGCTGCTGGAGCCGGCG
>JBGSSS010000112.1:0-9625 GCA_041736895.1 Pirellulales bacterium | reverse complement strand
CTTCCAACTCGGCTCGGACCGGGGATGATAGCAAGACTTGGTACTTGATCGGCGAGCGGGACATCCTTGTCCTCCAAAATTGAGAGTTCGTGGCTCAAAGATGTATAACCTATACATGACATTGATCGCTAGACGAACTAGTACGATTAGTAACTTTGCTCCCGCGCTCGCAGTGCTTTGCGAACCTGCTTGCGCCAGCGTGACATCATCGTGCCATTGGCGTATGCCGCGAGCAAACAGAAGAACGCCATGCCGCCGCTCCAGGGAATCGCCCGCTCGCGCACCGCGGTGAGATCCCAAGGCAAGTCTTGCCCCCGCGGCGTTGCTAAAACCACGGCGAACAACCCGCCATAAAACGCCGCCAGCAGCGCATAGGTCCAAAGCGCCACCCGCAGTGCCGACCAATCCGGGATCGTCATGATCCAAATCGCCAGTCCGAGCTGCCATAGTCCCAACAAGAGCGAAGTGCGCGCCCAAAGCGGCGCAAACCACGAGTTAACGCTGAACAACCCCGGCAGCATCGTGAGCATGCCGAGGAATACGGTAAGCAGCGTCATCCAAAAGAGACTGCGTTGCTGCGTTGACGTCGGCGGTTGCCAGGGAAGCGTTGGCATGATAGACGAAAACTCGTATGAAAAATCTCTTCTTGTCATTATGCCTTGTAAAGGGAGCGAACTGAAAACGAAGCGATCAACGCCGCCTGAATCCAAGACATTGCGACGTTAGCAGTATAATCCATAAACCTTTACATAGCATGGACTTAAACAGGAGTTTCTAATCCTAAGCAAATCGAGCACATCGGGGAATATTCCCGTGCTAACAATTCTCTAACAATTCTCCCTTACAGTGCTTTGTGACAAATTGCACAAAGTCTTCGATTTCTTGGAGGAGAAATGATGAGATTCAGTCTGGGAATCTTGCTGCTGATAGCAACGAGTTTCGTTGGCTGCGGGGAGAGTGGCCCCAATAAACAGCCCAAGGTCGTCCCCCCTTCGACCCCCCAGACCGCTGTCACGAGCAAACCCAACGACAACAAGCCTGCTCCCGTCAATCCAGAACTTGCCACGGCCAATCCCAAAGCCGTGGACGTGCCCTTGGACTCCGGCGAGCTGGATGACAAGCTGCCGAATTATGTCAAATCGTCCGACGCCGTGACCGGCACCATCAAGAGCAAAGGCTCGGACACGATGGTCAATCTGGTCAACTTTTGGCTCGAAGGCTTTAAGACCGTTTATCCCAGTGTCAACGCTGAAATCGAACACAAAGGCTCCGGCGACGCGCCGAAAGCCCTGACCGAAGACCAAGCGACCTTTGGCGCGATGAGCCGCGACTGGGAGCCCAAGGAGTTGGACACCTTTCAAAAAGCGCACGGCTATCAGCCGACGATTATTCCAACCTGCATCGACATGCTGGCCGTCTATGTTCACAAGGACAATCCGATTGCCGGACTGTCGCTGCAACAACTTGATGCCATCTTCTCCAAAGACCGCAAAGGGGGCTATCCGAACGACATCAAAACTTGGGGTGATGCCGGGCTGACCGATCCCGAATGGGCCGACAGACCGATTGCCATCTACGGCCGGAATTCGGCCTCGGGCACGAACAAATACTTCAAAGACCATGCCTTGTTCAAGGGGACCTACAAAGACAATTACCAAGAACGCACCGGCAGTTCCGCCGTGATCGATGTCATCAAAACGGATAAGTACGGCATCGGCTACAGCGGCATCGGTTTTTCGAGTTCCGGCGTGCGGATCGTCCCGTTGAGCACGAAGCAAGGCAGCCCTTATGTCGCCGCCGAACCGCAGAACGCGTATGACGAAAGCTATCCGTTGGCTCGTTACTTGTACCTGAGTATCAAGCAGAAGCCCGGCGAACCCCTTGATCCGCTGCGCCGCGAGTTTTTGAAGTATGTGCTCTCGAAGCAGGGGCAAGCGATGGTGCTTAAGGATTCGTACTTGCCGCTGCCTGCCGCGGAAGCGACAGAAACAATCAAGACGCTCGAAGCCAAACCGTAGCACACCCCGTAGCTGAAGTCGTAAGACTTCAGAGGTTTTTGAGTTGACTAGGTTTCCTCTCGGCCATCTGAGGTCTTACGACCTCAGCTACGATGCCGACCGAACATCCCACCCCCCCTTTTATGAGCGACGCCAAACACTTTACCGGACGCCAGCGGCGGCTGAAAACGCGCTCGTCGGTACGGTTTGGCGACAAAATCTCGCGCGTCATCATCACGATCGGTGGCATCGGCACGATCATCGCCGTGCTGTTGATTTGCGTCTTTCTCGTCTGGGAAGTGCTGCCGCTCTTTCGCGAGCCGATGCTGAATGATGCCGCGGCGTATCAAGAACCATCGGGAACCGTGAATCCCTGGCTGTTGGAACTCGCCGACGATGGACAACTCGGGTGGTCGGCGGAAAAAGATGGCCGTTGGCGCGCTTTTCACACCGAAACCGGGAAGACGATCAAAGAACACCCGGCCGAAGGAAGTCCCTGGGCGAATGTGCAAGCCCTGCGTCTGCGTCCCGCCGGCGAATTAGTCCTCGCCAAACCCGAGGGCAAGCTCTACGTCGGCCGCGTCGCCGCGAAAACCAAATTCGTCTCCGACCCAAAAGAAATCCCGCCGAGTCTGTCAGAATCGACAACGCCGTTGGCAGACGACGGACAACTCTGGTCCCGCACTAGCGATGGTATCGTTCGCGCGACGCAGCTCGCGGTCGAGCTTGAACCCGAGATCAAACTCGAGGACACGGAGGAAATCACCGCGGTCGACTTTGTCACGCGCATATCGAGCGGCATTTCGAAGACGCCCGAGTATCTGATCCTGGCGGTGAACAAAGCCGGCGAGGCACGGCTGGTCACGGCCAGCAAAAAACGGGGCGGCGCTTCGATGAAGGTCGAGTCGGGCAAGACCTTTAACATTCTCGATGACAAGCAGCGCTTGCCGCGGTTCGTCCGCATGAGCGGTCTGGGCGATTTCGTGTACTGCGTCTGGGAAGATGGGATGCTGCGGCGATACCTGACCCGCGATCCCAACGCTCCGAAGCTGCTCGACCAACTTGATCTGCGCGACGACACCGGCGCTGCGCTGACGGCCTGTGAAATGCTCGAAGGCCTCACGACGCTGCTCGTCGGAGATTCCACCGGCCGCATCCAGGCGCTGTTCCCCGTGAATCCGCCCAAGGATTCGGAGCAGAATTATCCGAACATGATGCGCGGGCACGAGTGGAAGCTCGGTGACAGCCCCGTCAAACAGCTCACGGCCACCGCGCGGAACCGCAGCATCTTGACCGTGGACGAAGCCGGCAAGTCCAATTTGCTGTATGCGACCAACGAGCGCGTGCTGGCGGAGTTGCCGCAGGCGGCGGGCGAAAAGTTCACCCGCGTGGCCATTTCGCCGCAGCAAAACCGGCTGTTGAGTGTCAGCAACCAAGGCCGCCGCGTGTGGGATTACAGCGCGCCGCATGCCGATGTCTCGTGGTCCGGGTTGTTCCGGCCGGTTTGGTACGAAGGCGCGGACCGGCCGATTTACAGTTGGGACGATCACGGCACGGAGCCGCGCTACAGCTTGATTCCGTTGATCTTCGGGACGCTCAAAGCGACGTTTTACAGCATGTTGTTTGGCGCGCCGCTGGCGCTGCTTGCCGCGCTCTTCACCAGCGAATTTTTGCATCCCAATGTCAAGGCGCGCATCAAACCGGTCATCGAACTGATGGCCAGTCTGCCCAGCGTGGTCCTCGGTTACGTCGCCGGCATGATGTTCGCGCCGATCTTGTCCGAGATCCTGCCCGAAGCGATCAGCGCGATGTTTCTCGTCCCGTTTAGCATTCTGACATGCGCGTATCTTTGGCAGATGCTACCGCAACGTTGGACGCTGCAAGCCGGCGCTTGGCGCGTGGCGGCGATCGGGTTCAGTATCTTGCCCGGGCTATGGCTGGCCAAAGTTCTGGGCCCCGCGATCGAGCATCTGCTCTTTGGCAAATCGATCAAGATGTGGCTGACCGAAGATCTGAGCGACCTCGGCAACCGCAGCTCCGCTTGGGGCGGCTGGGTGCTGCTGTTTCTGCCCTTGATCTTGCTCCTGGTCTTTTGGTTTCTCGGCCGCTTCATGGACGATGAACTACGGTCGCGAACTCGCGGCATGAGCCGCGAGCGCGCGGCGCTGTGCGATTGGGGCAAGTTTCTGCTGCTGATCTTGATTAGCTTTGCGGCCACGGCGATGCTCGCTTGGCTGCTGCAACTTGGAGCCGATCCACGGAGTGCCGAGTCGGGCGAGCGATACTCGCGCTCGAATTCGCTGCTGGTCGGAATCGCGATGGGCTTTGCCATCATTCCGCTGATCTACACAATCGCCGACGACGCGCTGAGCACCGTGCCGAATCATCTGCGCTCGGCTTCGCTCGGCGCCGGAGCAACGCCATGGCAAACGGCGATCCGAATCGTGATTCCGACGGCTCTCAGCGGGTTGTTTTCTGCCGTGATGATCGGCCTCGGCCGCGCCGTGGGCGAGACGATGATCGTGCTGATGACCGTTGGCAACACGCCGATCATGGAGTTCAATATCTTTAACGGTTTCCTCACGCTCTCGGCTTCGATCGCCCGCGGCTTGACCGAAGCGCCCGAAGGTTCCTCGCAATATCGAGTCCTCTTTTTGGCGGCGCTCACGTTGTTTTCGCTGACCTTTATCATCAACACGGTCGCCGAATCCGTGCGCCAGCGTTTCCGCAAGAGGGCTTATGAACTCTGATCCGAAACTAGCGGGACCGGATTTCCCCACCGCATCGAAGCGGCGCTCGCGCGGCTATCGCCGGCAGCCGTCCAACTACAACGTGCTCCGCTCGCAAGCCGAACCGTTGATTTGGGGAACGGGCGGCGCGCTCGTCATCGCGCTGGTGATGATCGTCGGCTTGCTGGCTTTTATTTTCTGGCAAGGGATGGCCACCTTCTGGCCGCGGCAGATCGTGCAGATGACGCTGCTCGGCGGCAAAGTCATCCTCGGCGAGGTTCTCGACGGGGAAAACTACAAGCCCGACAGCTCGTTCCTGGACAATCAATCGGCCGAACTCAAGCCGTTGCTCACCGTGGCGGCGGAACAGAACGGCGGCGTACTGAAGCGTTGGCTCGTGCGCGGCAGCAACAGCAGCGGCAATCGCGACGACGCGTGGCACTGGGACGCGGCGATCGAAGAGACCGCAATCCCAACCGGCGCCATCGTCGTCGAGCGCACCGAAGAATCGCGCATCTACGGCATCTTCGAGGGACTCAAAGTCGATGACGAGATGATTAGCGATCCCGACGCGGCTTGGGCCAAGTTCGCAGAACTGCACGCGCCCGCGCTCGCCAGCCACGACGCCGTGAAGAAACTCGAAAAGTACGAACTCGGCCGCGTGAGCCGCGCCGCGAAGAAGACTGATCTCTTGGCCAAGAAACTCGGTCCCGCCGATCCGCAAGTCATCGAACGCCGCGCCGAAGAAGCCTCGGAACGCGGCGAAATCGAAGCCCAAATCGCCGCCGAGCGAAAAAAATACTCGAAAGATTTCCTCCTCCTGCGAATTTATTCCGGGCAAGACACCGCCGGCACGCTCAAGGAAGTTCCGCTGCGCGAAATCATTCGCATTGTAGCGCCGAACCGCGCCAGTTTCGGCAGCAAACTCGGCACCTACATCGCCCGCTGGTGGGAATTCGTCAGTGCCTCGCCGCGCGACGCCAACATGGAAGGGGGCGTGTTTCCGTGCATCTGGGGAACCGTCATGATGACCCTGTTCATGTCGCTGCTCGTCTCGCCCTTCGGTGTGCTCGCCGCGCTCTACTTGCGCGAGTATGCTCAGCCGGGACCAATCGTCAGCATGATTCGCATCGCGATCAATAACCTCGCCGGCGTGCCGAGCATTGTCTTTGGCGCGTTCGGGCTGGTCTTTTTCTGCTACTGGATCGGCAAACCGATCGACCGGATTTTCTTTGCCGATGATGTCGCGGCCAATGTCCCTGTCTTTGGCAAAGGGGGCTTGCTTTGGGCCTCGCTGACCATGGCACTGTTGACGCTTCCCGTGGTCATCGTCGCCACCGAAGAAGCCCTCGCCGCGGTGCCGAACTCGATGCGCGAAGGGTCGTATGCCTGCGGCGCTGGCAAGTGGCAAACGATTCGCCGGATCGTCCTGCCGCGGGCCATGCCGGGGATCATGACGGGCTTGATCCTCGCGATGGCGCGGGGTGCGGGCGAGGTCGCGCCGCTGATGCTTGTCGGCGTGATGCAAACCGCGCCGGATTTACCCGTTGACACAGTGCCGCCGTATGTCCACCTGGAACGCGGGTTCATGCACTTGAGCTACCACATTTACAGCGTCGGCTATTCCAGCCAAAACACCGACGCGGCCAAGCCGCTGGTGATGACGGCGACCTTGCTGCTGATCGCCATCATCACGACCCTCAATGTCGTCGCGGTGTGGCTGCGCAATCAATTGCGGCGACGTTACCAATCGAATCAGTTTTAGCCGTGCGTTGCTTGTGATCCCTTGAAAAACTGCTGAAAACCGGAGGCCTAACGGCCTCCGCTCGTTGGACGGCTTGCGGCCCAGAGCTTTCCAAGCCAAGATCATTTGCACAGGTTTGCTTCCATGCACAAAATCGCCAACTTTACGAGTGACTTCGACGTGACCGCCAGCGCCCCAACCAATCGGCTCGAAGCCATCACTCGCGGGGAGCTCGTCCCCACCGAGACCCACGCGCAAGTGGCCAAGGAACACGCCGTCCTCGAAGTGGACAACTTTCAACTTTGGTACGGCCAGAAAAAAGCGTTGCATGGCATCACCATGGCCATCCCGCAACACAAGGTTACCGCGCTCATCGGGCCTTCGGGTTGCGGCAAGTCCACCCTGCTCCGCTCGGTCAATCGACTGAACGATCTCCTCAGCCATGTCCGCATCGAGGGCGACATGCGGCTCAACGGCGACTCGATCTACAAGACCAGCGTCGACGTGATCGAACTCCGCAAACGGATGGGCATGGTCTTTCAAAAGCCGAATCCGTTTCCGATGAGCATTTACGAAAACGTGATCTACTCGCTGCGCATCGACGGCGAACGGAATCGCAAGGTGCTCGACGAAGTCTGTGAAACAAGCCTCCGCGGCGCGGCGATTTGGGACGAGGTCAAGGACCGGCTCCATGAAAGCGCGCTCGGACTCTCGGGCGGGCAACAGCAGCGGATCTGCATCGCTAGGGCCATCGCCGCCGAGCCCGAAGTGCTCCTGCTCGACGAACCGTGCTCGGCCCTCGACCCGATCGCGACGGGCAAGATCGAAGACCTGATCCAAGAACTGCGCGGCTCGTACTCGGTGTTGATGGTCACGCACAACATGCAGCAAGCCAGCCGCTCCAGCGACTTTACCGCGTTCATGTACCTCGGCCGGCTGATCGAATACGGACCCACGACCGACATCTTCACCAAACCGCTGCTCCGCGAAACCGAAGATTACGTCTCGGGACGGTTCGGTTAGTGAAACTTCTCTTCACGATTTGGTCGCGACTGCATACGATTCAACGTGGTGCCACTAAAACGCATCCATGATAACAACCTGTCTGGCTCCCTCCCCCTTGCGGGGAGGGCTGGGGAGGGGGTTCTTGGTGCTCAAAGATTCCGATACTAGAGTTGCCATGAAACACATCCAGCGCCAAGTCGAGCTCCTCAAGCAAAAAATCCTGAACGTCGGCGGGCTCGTCGAAGAAGCGATCGCCAACGCGATCTCGGCCATGCTCAATCGCGATGGGAAACTGGCGCAGCGCGTCATCGGCGACGACTCGGTGATCGACCAAATGGAAGTCGAGGTCGAGGAAGATTGCCTGAAGATCCTCGCGCTCTATCAGCCGGTCGCGGCCGATCTGCGGTTCGTCGTGGCGATTCTCAAGATCAACAACGACCTGGAGCGGATCGGCGACCTGGCCCGCAATATTGCCAAGCGGGTGAATTACCTGAGCAAGAGCGACCCGATCGAGTTGCCGTTTAGTCTGCGCGAGATGACGACCAAGGTGCAATCGATGGTCAAACTGAGCCTCGATGCGCTGGTGAACGGCGACGTGTCACTCGCCAAACACGTTCGCGAGGAAGATGACGCCGTGGATGACGAGCGCAAAAAAATCGCCGACCACATCATCTTGCTGATCAAAAAGATGCCCGAGCGCGTGGAGTATCTGCTGAAGCTCAACTCCGTCTCAAAACACCTGGAGCGGATCGCCGACATGGCGACCAACATCGCCGAGGACGTGATCTACATGGTCGAAGGCGAAATCGTCCGGCATAAGCTCAAGGACGGGTAAGCAAAAAATCACAAAGCCCAGGGGTTTATCCCCTGGGAGCATTTCATCGCACCACGCCCGGCACATCGAGCACTTGCCCCACGGCTAGGCTGTTGCCGAACGTCTCGAAATTCTTCAGTGACCAGACCACCTTCTTGTCGCGCGTCACTTCGATCAATTGCGGATTGTCCGGCCCGGCATGGCAATTGCCGATGATGACGTTGCCGTTGGGCAGAGCCTGCACCGTCGTCACCCAGGCGAGCGTGATCCCGGGCAGCTCTTTTTGATCGACGCTCCAGACGGTCTTACCGGCCGGATCGACTTCGAGGACGCGATTGTTGTTGCCTCCGCCGATCAGCGTGTTGCCGTTGGCGAGGCGCACTGCGCTGTAGACCGACGTGCCATGCCCTTCGACGCCGTGCCCGGGTGATGCCTTGCGATCACCAAGGTCGAGTTTGTATTCCCAAACGATCTTGCCGTCCTTGTCGTACTCGCGCACCTTGCCGTCGCTCTCGCACGCGACGAGATAGTTGCCCGAGTCGAGCTTGCGCACTTGCCGCGTGTCGCTATGGCTGCTTGGTTTGTCGCGGGTGAGTTTCATTTCGTGGACGATCTTACCGTCGGCGTCGATCTCGATGATCCGCCCATTGCCGCTTTCGGCGATCATCGTGCGGCCATCCTTGAGACGTTGAAACGCATGAATCTCGATTTTGCCTTTGTTGGAATCGATGGGCTTCGACGTGTATTCCCAAACGACTTTCTTGTTCGGCGTCATCTCGACAATCGTCGTGTTGCTCGTCGGCATGAGCAAGTTGCCGTTCTCGAGCAGTTGCAAGTCATGCGCCGTGATCTTGCAAGGGACTTGCCACTCCACGGTCTTGCCATCCGCGGCCAGGATCGTGACCTTACCCTTGTCACAGCCGAGCACGCGATAGCCAGGATGCGTTTTTTCTTCGGCCTGAACGAACGACGCGAGCGATAGCAGACACAACAACGACAATGAAAAAACGCGTGTCATGGCAAGTTCCCCATTAGCCCCCCGTCAATGACGGGGGGAGATGATGATCCAACAACAAAAGACGAACGAATCAAAAATTTTCTAATCGAAGCGAGCAGTAGCTCGAAGTCTGCTGTGACTCCGCGCTTGCTTCCCCCGGTCATTGACCGGGGGCTAAAGTTTTTCTCATCAACGAAATCTTGCTTTTGGTGTACCATGAGAGCGGAGTGATCACAAGGATTCTGAAACCGCAAGCGAAATCAATTTCGCTGCGAATCGTCACCAACCGAGACGTGGCACGATGCCCCGCGAACGACAACTGACCACCGCCGAGCATGG
>JBGSSS010000015.1:0-95903 GCA_041736895.1 Pirellulales bacterium | reverse complement strand
CGCGGGCGGCGGAGCGGCAGAACCGGCCGCCGCGTTCCCCACGGCCGCCGCGGGAAATTGGTTGCCAACGCCCTTTCCCCCATCGTACAATCCTTCCAGCGGCGAAGCCAAGGCCGATGCGACGGGACTCGTCACGATCCCGCAACTCGAGATCACGGCGGAGCCGGGGCGTTTGAAGTTGAGCGCAGGCAAGAAGGGTAGATAGAAAACAGGTAGCTATTCCGAATAGGTTCCTGACACCTTTTCTTTTTCGTGACACATACATGGGGCTGACACCACCGCTCTTTCCGTGGCCAGAGTGATTTTCTGTTCTTGCCGATGCCCTGCTCGCCTTATTGATGGTGGTTAATGACTGAAGAAATGTGGCAGAATTCGGCTCGGCCAATTGACCTGCTCGGTTTTCTCCGAGTAGGCCGAGGCCGAGCATTACTACGAAATACGATGGATAAGGAAGGTGTTCTGAGGAAGCAACGCCTCTTTCTGACTGCCTGTTGTCATCGAATTCAGGATCTGCTAAGTGACGAAAGATGTCGGCAAGCCATGACAGTTGTTGAGCGTCAGGCGGATCAGGCTGCATTACCGTCTGAGATCGCTCACGCACAGTTAGAGACAGCGTCTGTATACAAAGCATTACGGTCCCGATCTGCTGCATCCCAATACACGGCAGTGTGTGCCGTGATGGAGATGACTCGTCTGGCTGAGCGGAAATCTTTCTCTCACTGCATCTACGCCGCAGATCTTGTGGTTTCTGCCCGATTGTCAAGCTACCGGGAACTCCAACAGTCGGTCAGTGGCACTGCCAATCCAGATGAGATCATCAGAATCCAAGAAGAACAATCACAAGCCACTTGTTTGCGAGACTTGTTTGGCAACCCTTTCCACCCAAAGGGAGTCGAGGCCAGTTGGAGAACGGCGACGGTTTTGGCACTCGCTGGCCAGATGTACGAGAGCCGTGATTTCGGGCCTATGCCGATCCTGGCTGATGCCCTCGAAGACACCGGCTGCGACGATGCTGAGATCCTCAATCATTGCCGTGGTCCTGGCCCGCATGTGCGAGGGTGCTGGGTCCTGGACCTGATCTTGGGCAAAAATTGAGTGAGGTTGTCTCGTTCATGATGAATGCAGAGGCGCCAAACGGAATCTGGGACGGAACATGAAATGGTGTCAGGAGAGCCTTAATTAGAATCTGTTCCAAGTACTACTACCTGTTCCGTTACTCCACCACCAAAAATCAACCGGAACCCGCAATAGTTGTGGCGGTTGTCCGGGGCATGATACCCGCGGGAGGCGGAGCGGCAGAACCGGCCGCCGCGTTCCCAACGCCCGCCGCCGGAAATCGGTTGCCAACGCCCTTTCCCCCATCAGCGGAATAAATGAAAAGATGCCAGGAACCTAATGTCCAAAATGGTTCCTGACACCTTATTCTGTAAACTACGGCGAAATCCCTTCCACCGGTCGGGGTGCGGGAAGGGGAATATCCCTGACACGACCGTCCGGCGACATGACCTCAGCGGGACGCGGGGGCATCGCACCCGCGGGTGACGGCGCTCGCAGCTTCTCCAGGTCGCCCGTGTCGCCGGCGCTCGCCGTCAAGAACGGCAGTAGCAACTCCATCGTCGGCGTCTTGATCAAGCGATGAACGGACCCGTCGGCGAACGCGACGTTCAATGACGGACTCTTCGCGAACCCCAGCGCGGGGAGCGGCTTCGTCGGATCGATGACCAGATCCTCGGGCTTGGTCCACGGGATCTGCGTTTCGGTTTCGATCACCGTGATCGTATTGCTCGTGCCGTCCGCAATCGCTGCCAGGCTCGGCCCCTTCTTGACCGTCTCGGCGGAGAAAATTCCCTTGTCAACGATCGGGACGACGTACGATGTGTTGGTCGACTTGGGGTCGGCACCCGGCGCGCGATAGATTTCGGGCATTTGCGCGAGCACCTTTTTGTTGGCCTCGCTGTCCCACGGTTCGTCGAAATTGTATTGCTTGTAAAGCGAGTCTTCTTCGATAAACGGCAAGATCGCAACGCGCCAACTGTGCGGCGGGTGCCCATCTTTTTTCATCCGCGCCGGCGCGGGCAAGGTTCGGTACGCGTCGGTGTGATTGAGCATCCCCAGGGCGATCATCTTGAGATTGTTGATTCCCTGGTTTTGTCGGGTTGATTCTTGCGCAAGTTCCAGAAAAGGAATGACCGTCGAGGTGATCGTCGCCAGGGTTTGCTGCTGGATGCCGAATTTCACGATCGTCATCGTGCCGTTCGTGGTGACCGATAGTTCGCTCACGGCCTTTTCCAGGTCGCCGTAAAGCTGCGCGCCGAGGCCCGGTTTCAGCCGGTCGAGATTCGCAGCTTCGGCTTTCATCTTCGGCAGCATCCCTTTGCCCATCGCGAGCAGCCCATCGAGCGAACCCTTGAGCGCCGTGGCCGCAGCGGCATCCGGGCTATGTGCGACAATGGTCAGCTTGAGTCCGTCACCCGTGTCGAGCGCGACAACCGCCATGTCGGCTTTTTCCCAGAGTGGCGAGACCATGCCAAACATCATCGCGTCGGGCCCCTCGGGCGGACGTCCGCCGGTGGCCGCATTGATCAACTCGCGGAGTTGTTTCACATCGAGATAGGCCGCGAGCGGAAACCGTGCGGCCGCTTCATATTGTTTGGCCCAAGCCGGCGCGGCGGCACCTGGTTTCAGTTGCTCGAGGACGCCGACCAGGACCGCACCATACTGGCTGAAGAGCATGGTCCGGTCGTCGGGAAAGACAAACGTGTCGCTGCTTTTCCAAGCGTCCGGCGACTTCGCGGCTTCGTCGGCTTCGGCTTGGAGTTTTTCGTACTCGCCCTTGGACATGGCCCTCTCGCCCATGAACCCGCCCATCTGCACATGGGGCTTGGCCGCGACCATCGCTTCGATCGTCGTGCCGGGCAACGTCTTTTTTTGCATGTCGGGCCGTATGGCTTGCGCGGTGATGGTCTTCAGTGTGGCGGCGTCTTTGGTGCGCAGCAAGATCGTGGGAATGCCGGTGCCGCCGGCTTTCAGCGGCGCTGCGGGCATCGTCGTGCTGGCGACCACGAGGTCGATATCCGAAAACGCCACGCCCAATTCTTTTTCGGGCAAGCCACGGGGCATCGACTGCGCAAGTTTATACAGCTTCTGAATCTCAGGGTTTTGCAAGATCACGCTCGGCCGCATGATCAACCCAAAGGTCGCCTTGTTGTGAATGTAGCGCGCCTCCGCGCCGGGCGCGGCGACTTGAGCCTGGAGCAAACCGGTGTTCCAGATGAACATCACGGCCAAGGCGCTAAAAAGAAGACGATGCATCGAACGATACCCCGGCGAAAAAAGATGAAAACCAGCAATAGAATTCCACAGTTCAGGCTCCTGCAATGTAACGCCGCGCGTGGTGTCTCACAAGCAATTCCCGCGGGCGATAGTGATTCCATTTGAACAAAAGACATCAGCGTGGCCGGGTCTGACCAACGGGAAGACCCGGAACGGTTGATGCCGAACCTTGGGGAAAACAATCGCTTGATGACTTGACGCGTTTAAGGATTTCTCTAGTTCTGTATCAACCCTTTCCGGGTCCTCACGTTGTTCGTCCCCGGCCACCCAGGGTCTGTGGGATTGCATCATCCTTGCGAACCAACACGCGATGGGTGGCCGGGTCTGACCAACGGGAAGACCCGGAACGGTTGATGACGAACCTGGGAAGGATTCCTCTGGCACAACGTCCACACTTCCGGGTCCTCACGTTGTTCGTCCCCGGCCACCCAGGGTCGTCTGGCAATTCAGGTCGCTTGAACAACCAACGGACGCGAGGGGCTGGAATTCTGCAAGTAGGGGGCAAGTTTTTTGGGCCAAGGGGGCTTGATTTTGTGCCATAGAATGTGTTCATATGAACACTGTGCGTATCGTCGCTGGAGCTCGGGGCTTAGGCTGTTGTTGCGGCTATGCGTTGCCGAGTAAGCGGGATTGGGTACACGGTACTGGGGACTCCGCTCCAGTTGCAGTGAGCCTTAGTTCGCTGGGCCAACCGGCAGTCAGCAGCAGGCGGGAACAAGCAAAAACCCCCGCGCATGTTGCCCTAAAAGGCAACACGATGACACACGCGCTTGCATGCGTCTGTCCGGTTGCACAAGACATCGCCAAGCCAGAGCAGAGCATTTTCCGCGGAAAGTCGTAGGTCGCCCGAAAAGTGTGTTCCGTTAAACACGGAAATTGGGTGCGCGCATCTTTGTGTTTTTTTCTGTTCTTTTTGCGTTTTTTTCTGATTTTTTCTGATTTTTTTGCGTCTTTTTTTGATTTTTTGCAGCGTTTTCCGCCTGTTTCCGCTGTTTTTCCCCGGTTTCCCTGGAGCGTGGTGTTGCTATATATGTCAACTCGAAAAAAAAAGACGGCGCTGTTTGAGTTGTCCGTCCCGCTATCGTGCGCTCGCCACCGGCGGAGTTGGTGCCGCGTCCGGAGCCTTTTCCGGGACGGCTTTGAGAATGTCGAGGAGGACCGTATCGGGGTCCATCCCTTCGGCTTGGGCTTCGAAGTTGAGGATCACGCGATGCCGCATCGTTGGGAGGAAGACCCGGCGGACATCGTCGAAGCTGACGTTGTACCGGCCGTCGAGCAGGGCGCGGACTTTGGCGGTGAGGGCGAGCGTTTGCGCGCCGCGGGGGCTGCTCCCCCAGCGGAGGTATTGGTTCGTGGCCGGCGCGGCGAACGCGCCGTTGGGATGCGTGGCGAGGACGAGGCGGACGATGTAGTCCTGCAGGTGCTTGGCGAGGATCACTTCGCGGACGAGTTGCCGCCACTGGAGGATTTCGGCGCCGTCCATGACCTTGTTCGGTTCGGCGAATTCGTTCTTGGTCGTGCGATCGATGATCGTGTTGAGTTCGTTGCGGGTGCTGTAGCCGACGACGAGTTTGAACAGGAAACGGTCCAACTGCGCTTCGGGCAGCGGGTAGGTTCCTTCTTGTTCGATGGGGTTTTGCGTGGCGAGGACGAAGAACGGTTGTTCGAGGGTGTAGCGTTTGCCGGCGACGGTGATGGTTCCCTCTTGCATCGTCTCGAGCATAGCCGATTGGGTCTTCGGCGTGGCGCGGTTGATTTCGTCGGCGAGGAGAATCTGGGTGAAGACGGGGCCTTTTTGAAATTCGAAGAACCGCTTGCCATCGGGTGCTTCCATGACCATGTTCGTGCCGAGGATGTCCGCCGGCATCAGGTCGGGCGTGAATTGAACGCGGTTGAAGTCGAGGTCGAGTGCCTTGGAGAGCGTGCGCACGAGGAGCGTCTTGCCGAGTCCGGGGACGCCTTCGAGCAAGCAGTGCCCGCCGACGAACAAGCAGGTCAGCACGCCGTGGACGATTTCGTCGTGGCCGACGATGACGCGGCCGATTTGTTCACGGACGGCCTGATAACGGCGGACAAATTGCTCGGCACGCTGCTGGATGTCGGACATGGGAAAACGATGAAGGATGAACGATGAGCGATGAAGAAAAGCACCGACTTAAAATAGACCTGTCTGGCTCCCTCCCCCTTGAGGGGAGGGCTGGGGACGGGGTTCTGAAATGCTGAATGCTCAGAAAAAAAATGAAAATGTGAATGCTCATCAAATTGCATTTCGCATTCTCGATGTTCGGCTCTCCTGCAAGCCCCCTCCCTAACCCTCCCCGCAAGGGGGAGGGGACCAAACCAGATTACATATGGAACGTTTCGCTGCGAGCATTGTAACGGCAAGACCGGCATTTCGCACGATCCCGTAAGCGCATAAAAAAACCGCCCTGCGATCGGAGTCGCAGGACGGCTTGAACTTGTGGATAGGAGAAACGATTAATCGCCAATACCAGCGACGTTTTCTCCGCCGCGGGCGGTAATGGCCCCGTAGTAGCGGGGAGAATCAATCGCTTCGGTGACTTCTTGGACGGAACCATCGCCCATGCCGTGGATCACAATGCCGCCGGTGTGATCGCTGCTGGGTCCATAGTTGCGAGCAGGAGTGCTGGATTGATAAACCTGGGTGGACGTGGCGGATGGTCCGTAGTTGATGGCGGTTACCGTGTTGGCCGTCGCGGTAATGGCCGCAAAGTTCGCTGGAGCAGTGGTGGAAACACTCGGGGCGTAACCAACGACGTAGACATGCAGCGGATTCCACCAACTAGCGACATAAGTTGTCGTGCCGCTAGTCGCGGGATTCGGGGCACCTTCTTTGGATTCACAAAGGATGGCGGTCTTTGAAGTACCGTCAGCCATGCGGGCCATCGATGTACCCTTGGCTTGGCGGTCCGGAACGATCATGCCGTCGCCAGTGAAAGGAGTCGTCGTCAATTTACCCAAAACCGTGGAAGACAGCGCCATGTACTGGATCATGGCAAGGCCGGCAGTGTCTTCCGAATCACCCGAAAAGCTTGGGCAGTTGAGCCCATTCAATTTGAGTGTGTTGACGTTTTTCAAGCCGCCCGTGGCATTAACCTGCAAACCAACACTGCTCTTGGTGAATTTATTCGAGGCGGTACTGATCGACTTGTACAAGTTGTCTTCTTCCATGAATGGCAACAAGGCAGTGACCCAGGTGAACTGGGACGTGGCCTGAGTAACATTCAAGAAACCTTTTTGCGTTGCGGTTGGTGCTGCGGTGCCAGTCGTTGGGACCGAGGTGAAGAACAACGGCGGGAACGTCTTTTTGGCGTCCGCATGGTTTTGGCAAGCCAACATCAACTGCTTCATGTTGTTCCGACACGAGTTTTTCAAAGCCGCCTGGCGGGCAGCTTGAATCGCTGGCAGCAGCAACGCCACCAGGATGCCGATGATCGCGATCACGACCAGCAGCTCGACGAGGGTAAACCCTCGCATGCGCAAACGATGAGACATAGAAGACCTCCGAAAAAGAAACAGAATGAAAAAAATAAAGCCAGCGATAGAAAACCTATCGCATAACCCCAAAGGGAAGTGCCGACATGTGAACGAAAAGAAACGAACAATTGGCAATTGCCCGAAGGATCATTGCCATCCAGGAATCGCTTCTAGGTTCCCCCTCGACCGCGATGATGCTTGTGGCATCAGATGAGTAGTTAGGCGGCCAAGCCATTTGAGCGATTTCCGATGGGATTTATCTGAAACCCCACCTGACAGTGAATGTATTCGTCTATTCGCTCCCTGTCAATTATTTTTTGTAAAAGGATAGACGCGGAAACCCGTAATTTTTTCGTAAGAAATCCGCAGGGATCGAAGTCTGGTTGAATTCCATTGTCCGGGATGGACTGAGTCCGGCGGGGAGTGATCCCGATATGCCAAAACAACCGGGTGACTTACGTCACCCGCTCGCGGGACGATGTTTGCTTTTCCTCCCATGATATCGCAACGGTTCAGCGTCGTAGCTAAACGGGAGAGCAAAGATTTGCTAAAATCGAGTGGATGGAGCAGCAAATCACCATTCTTTGGGGACCGGCACGGAGCGGAAAATCGGCCCTGGCCCTCTCGTTTTATGCCGAAATCTTAAAAAACCGAGATTTTGGCAAGTCGCTCTGGCTGACCCCAAACCAGCGGTCCGCCATGGAATTGCGGTCCAAATTGGCCGAGAAATTAGGGCACGGCTGTTTGCAGCCGGGGTGCTTTACTTTTGCCCAATTTGCTGAATCCCTGATCGCTTACGACGATCGGGCGATGCGGCCCATCGATTCGCTGCTCAAGCGGCAGATCCTGCAGCAGGTGATTCACGACGCCCTGGCCGCAGGCAAACTCCAGTATTTCGCTCCGATCGCCGACCGCGAAGGGCTGCTGCTATGGATCGATGCCCTGATTAGCGACCTCAAGCGTCAGGAAATTTGGCCGGACGATTTCCTGAAGGCAGCGAAGCGTTCTGGTCTGCGTCCCAAGGATGCCGAAGTCGCGGAAATTTATTCGGCGTACCAGGAGCTGCTCCTGCGGCATCATTGTTACGACGCTGAAGGCCGCTTTTGGGCCGCGCGCGAAGCCCTGGCCGACGGCCGCTGGGGTCCGTTTGCCGATTTCACGACGGTTGTGGTGGATGGTTTTACGGATTTTACCTGGACGCAGCATGAGATCCTGCGGCACTTGGCCGACAAAGCCGAGCGGATGTGGATCTCATTGCATGGCGAAGATGGTGACGAACGCCGCGACCTCTTTGTCAAACCGCGCGTGACGCTTGAACAAATACAAAAGCGAATTCCGCACGCCCGGGTGCAGGAACTCAATCGGCCCACGCCGCCGCATTGGCCGGCGATGGCGCATCTGGAGCAGCGAGTTTTCGGCAACCCACGTCGACATGTCGCGGCACCCGAGCCGCGCGGGATTGAGATTTGGGCCTGTGAAAATCAAAAGGGGGAACTGCGACGGATTGCACGCGAAATCAAGCGCCTGTTGGTCGAGGGTTTAGCAGCCCGACGCGTAAACGAGGGTCAGACGGGTTCTCCCTTGCTTACGCCGCGGGCTGCTAATGGAGTAAAGCCCGAGCGAATCGGCGTGGTGTTTCGTTCGGTCGCGCCGATTGCATCGCAAGCACGCGAGATCTTTCAGGAATACGGGCTGCCGTTTTTGATCGACGAAGGGACGCCGCTGGGCGAATCGCCGCTGGTGGTGAGTTTGCTGCAGATGCTGCAACTGATCGCCGACGATTGGCCGTACCGGCGAGTGTTGCAAACGTTGTCGAGCAACTACGTCACCTTTGACGATCCGACGCACCGGCCCGACCAGCGCGGTTCGGTCGAATGGGCGATCCGGGAGTTGCAAGTCAGCGAAGGGCGCGTGGCCTTGTTCCGCGCGTTGGAGCGGCGAATTCGATTTGCGAAGGAACGCGTCAAAGAAGCCCAAGACACATCGTCGCCGGACCTTGCCGAAATCGAAGAACGGCTCGCACGTTGGGAGCAGGCACAGCACATCCTGCAACTGCTTGCCAAAGTCTGCGACATTCTCCCGAAGCAAGCGACATGGCACGATTGGCGCGGGCTGCTGCAGCGCTTTGCCGGCAAGCTTGGAATGCTGGGAGTGGCGGCGCGACCGACATCCGGTGCCACTGGCTCGGCCGATGGTATTTCTGAGCAAGAAGAATCTAAGAAAGAAACACCCGACCTCATTGCTTGGCGGCAAATCTTGGCGGGATTGAATGCGGCCGAGCGGTGGCAGCAATGGCGGGGTGTCGAAGCGGCTCCGGTGACGCTGACTGACTTGATTGCCGAGTTGATCCTGATCGGCAGCACGCAAAACATGGCTCCCGACAACGATGGACTCGGACGAGTGCGCGTGATGAGCGCGCCGATGGCGCGCACGGGTGAGTTTGATGTCCTATTCCTTGCCGGGTTGAGCGAAAAATCATTTCCGCAGCTCGGCGGCGACGATCGGCTATATAGCGGTGCCGAAACGCATCAATTGAATCAAGCGGGCCTGCGTTTTGCCGAAGCGGGTGAGCGGAGCAGCGCCGAGATGCTGCTGTTTTACGAGGTGCTGACTCGTCCGACGCGACGGCTGATATTGAGTTACCCGGCGCTCGATGAAAAGGCCGAACCCCTTACGCCGAGTCCGTACGTTGACGAGGTTCGGCGAGCTTTTGGCGAGCCTGGTATTGTGGTGGCGGATGACCTGCAGCTGAGTCCGATTCCGCCGGATCATCAGACACTCTGGTCCGAGCGCGAGCACCGGATCCGTGCGGTGGCGCAAGCCGGTGCAGGCGATAGTGCGGCCCTAGCACGAGTTTTGACGCCCCAGAACGGCAAATCGCCGCTGCCCCAAGCAGGTCTGCAAGGCGGGTTACAGAGCATCGCTGAACGGGCGACGCGCGAAGAATTCGGCCGTTACGAAGGCATGGTCCTCAGCCCCGCGGCGCAAGCGGCTTTGGCAAAAAACTTTGGTCCCGAGCATTGCTGGAGCACCAGCCAACTGGAGCAGTACGCGGCGTGTCCCTTCAAGTTTTTCGCAAATCGCGTGTTGAAGCTACGCGACCTGCCCGAGCCGATTTTTGCGACAGACCACACGGGACGGGGGAGTTGGTACCACGGGGCAGTGACGTGGATGTTTCGAGCCTGGGCGAAGAATCCCGAGGAATGGCAAGCGATTCAGAGCGATCCGGCGGCCTTTGCCGAACGCTGCGCCGAAGCGCTCGCGACACTGAAACCGGTACCGGCGCTCGAGCAATCGCTGGAGCGGGCGATGCACGCGATCGATACGGCGGCGCTCAAGAATTTGTTGTCGTCGTACTTGGTTCAAGCCGCGAGTTACGCGAAATCCGCCCCGTCGGGCATGCAGGCGCAGCACTTCGAGGTCGCATTTGGACCCGGCAAGACGTCGGATCGCGTCGATCCGCTCTGCCAGTCCGAACCGTGGCAGTTGCGGGTCAATGGCGAGACGTTCAAGCTCAGCGGTCAGATCGATCGGATCGATCTTGGAGTAGTTGGCACACAGCTTGTCTTTGGGATCATCGACTACAAAACCGGCAATCAATCGGATTTCAAGGAAGCAGACTTCTCCGGGACGCGTTTGCAGTTGCCGCTGTATGCCCTCGCCGCCGAGGAGCATTTGCTGCATACGCATGGGGCGGTCGCGTGGCAGATGGGTTACTGGAGCGCGAAGCATAAAACGGTAAAGCCGTATACCTTGGGTCAGCAAGACGACACCGGCGTGGCACCGACCGATGATTGGCAAAAGAACCGCGAGCTGTTGCGGCAGCGTGTTTGGGCCTTGATCAATGGCATCCGTCACGGCCAGTTCCCGATGAGCAACCCCGATGAACAATGCTCGTCAACGTGCGAGTACAGCACGATTTGCCGCGTGAACCAGGCGCGGAGTTTGGAGAAGACCTGGGAACCGGCGCTGTATCAGATTGAAAACGCGAAGAGGTTGTAGGTTGTAGGTAAAAATCGCATTTACTTACAACTTACAACACACAACCTATAACCAGTCTGCTGGACGACGATTACGCTTACGTCAAAACGCATGGCCACCAAAACCAAAGCACCACCGAAATCTACCGGGCCGACGCCGCAGCAAGCGGCGGCGTTGGAAACGCGCGCGGTGTCAATCGCGCTCTCGGCCGGAGCAGGCTGCGGCAAGACATATGTCCTCACGCGGCGTTTTTTGGCGCATGTCGATCCGGATGATTCGCAAATCGCGGCAGCACTTGCTGCGGGGCAAAAAGAACTTGCCGATCTGCCGCAGTTGATCGCGATCACATTCACCGAACGAGCCGCACGGGAGATGCGCGAGCGCATCCGCAGCGAGACGCTCAAGCGGCTGCAAGCCGCTGACGAAGCCGCGGCCCCCTATTGGCTGCAGCTTTTTCGGTCGCTCGATACGGCGCGGATTAGCACCTTTCACGCGTTTTGTGCGAGCCTGTTACGCAGCCACGCCGTCGAGGCGGGCCTCGACCCAAGCTTTGCGATCCTCGAGGAAAACACCGCTCGAACACTCGCCAGCGAAACAGCCGAAGACACACTGCGCGAAGCGCTGAGCACCAACGAGCCGGAGATTCTTGCTCTCGCGAGCCAGTATGGTATCGAAGGACTCCGCGATCGCGCGGTGGCGTTGGCGGGAGAAATCCGCGGCCACGATGCTCAAGTCTGGCTCGAACAACAGCCGGCCGACATTGCGGCCGCGTGGAAGAAGCGTTACGAGACGACATTCCTGGCGCAGGTCCATCGTGACTTACTGCGTGGCGAGTGGCATCGTAAGCTGCAGGCCGTGCTGCCAGGCCTGATGCAACGCAACGCCAAGTTTGCCCCCGTCGGCGGCGAGTTGCAAGAATTGCCGCTGGACATTGCCAAAGCCAATGCGGCCGGCAAAGACGTCTTTTCATTATGGGAACGCTTCCGCGAAATCGCCATGCCGGGCAAGGTCAAGAAACTGCTCGACAAGGAAGACTACGAAAAGTTCCAGCCCGTCTTTGAACAAGTTCGCGATCAACTCAAGGACCTCCGCTCCAAATACGCGCTCGATACATCAAACGATCTGGCCGGCGCGGAGCGCAGCTTGGCGTTATTACGTCTGGCTATGCAGGTCGTGCAAGCCTACGAGCAACGCAAACGGCTCGAAAACGGGCTCGACTTTACAGACTTGCAGTTGCGAGCACGGGATCTTCTTGCCGATCCGGCGAACGAGGAAATGTTGCTGCGGTTGCGGCGAAATCTGCGGCTGCTACTCGTTGACGAGTGTCAGGATACTGATCCCGTGCAGGTCGAAATCCTCCGCGCGCTCACCGGCTCTCCGGACACCAACAAGTTGTTCATCGTGGGCGATTACAAGCAATCGATCTACCGATTCCGCGGGGCCGATCCGGCAGTCTTCGTGCAACTGCGCGGCGAAACACCCGTGAATGGCCGGTTGCCGCTGTCGCAAAACTTCCGCTCGCAGCCCGGAATCATCTCGTTCGTGAACACGCTCTTTGCGTCGTCACTGGATTCGCCCGAGGAGCCTTACGAGCCGCTGGTGGCGCATCGTCCGTCGGCGCACACGGAGCCCTGCGTCGAGTTCCTCTGGCCTCCTGCGCCGCCGGAAGAAAAGGTCTCGGAACATCGCCTGACCGAAGCCCGCTGGATCGCGCGACGGCTGCGGCAACTACTCGAGTCGGGCGAACCGCTGATTGGCAACAAGGACGGAACCGCGCGGCCGGTGCAACTGGGCGACATTGCGATTCTGTTTCGCTCGTTACCAAATGTGCAACTGTATGAAGAAGCCCTCCGCGAGCATGGCATTCCGTATTACTTGGTCGGCGGGCATGCGTTTTATGCGCAGCAGGAGATTTACGACCTGCTGAATTTGCTCTCTGCGGTGCAGAGTTCGGCAGACGAGATTGCGTTGGCGGGTGTCTTGCGCAGCCCGATCTTTGGCTTGACCGATGAGACGCTCTTTTGGCTGGCGCGCGAAAACGGATCGCTGGAAGGAGCGTTTACGCTGGAAGTGAAATGGCCGAAGACTATTGACGCGAGTCAACTGGAACACGCGAAACAAGCGGCGTGCATCTTAGCTGAGCTGCGCCAATTCAAGGATCGGCTGCCGATCACCGATTTAATACGCCGCGTCCTCGATCTGACCGGCTACGATGCGGCACTCGCGGCCGAGTTTCTCGGCGAGCGTAAGTTGGCGAACCTGGAAAAACTGATCGAGATGGCGCGTGTGTTTGATCGCTCGACGACGCTGGGCTTGGCCGATTTCATCGTGCAGTTGCGGGAATTTGTGGTCAACGAGCCCAAGGAGTCACTCGCCGCGACGCATCCGGAGAACACGAACGTTGTCAAGTTGATGTCGATCCACAAATCGAAGGGGCTCGAGTTCCCGGTCGTTGTTGTGCCAGATTTGGAGCGGCGGCCGAATAGCGATTCGACGCAAGTCGCGTTTGATCCCGAGCTTGGCCCGCTTGCGGATGCGGGTCCCGGCGGCAGCGGGGTCACCTCGGGCCTGATGATGCATCGCGCGGCGCAAACTCGCGCGGCCGAGGAAGAAAGCACGCGGCTCTTCTATGTCGCGACAACCCGCGCGGCCGATTATTTGATCCTCAGCAGTTCGATCAAAGACCCGGCCGAGCCGAGCCAAGCCTGGACGCGATTGCTCGCCGAGCGGTTTGATTTGCAGAGCGGCATCTGCACCGCGGCAGCTCCCGGCATCACTCCGCCCCAGATTCGCGTGACCACGGTCGAACCGCCAGAACCGGAAAAGATCGCGCTGCCGCGCGGCAAGAAGTGGCGCGATATTCTCGCCGACCTGCCGACGGTAGAAGTCGATGCGAAGCAACTTGCTGCTGAGCTAGGGCGAATGGAGCCAGTGGCAGCGAATCGCTTTGCCCGGCGGCGGTTTTCGATCTCGCGTTTGAAAAGTGACCTCAAGGCATTGGCTGAAACAACGGTCAAGCCGGGCGCTGATCAAATTGACCCAGCCGTTCCCGGAGCAGGCTGCGTAGGTTTGGCAGGCGATTGGGAAGAGTTGCCCAACAATAGTAGTGCGGATGCGGCGCAGTTGGGGATCCTGACGCACGCCGTTCTAGCCAAGCTTTCGCTTGCCCACTGCAAGAAACTGGCCCCGTCGCTGCTGCGGCATTGGATCGAAGATGCGTCCGACCGGCTCAATGTACTCGATCCGGCGACGCGTGAAGCCGCGCGCTCGATGCTCGATCAATTCCATCAGTCGCCGCGCTGTCGCGAACTGGCCGCGGCTAAAAGCATTCACACCGAGGTCGAGTTTCTCCTGCCGCGACAAACGGCAGCGCCAGCGGAACTGTTCGCGACCGGTTCCAGCGAACCGCTCTATTTCCAGGGCTTTCTCGACCTGCTCTATCAAAACGCGGCGGGCGAGTGGTGGATTGTCGACTATAAAACGAACATGGTCCCCGGCGATGCGGCAGGTTATCGGAAACTCGTCGAGGAATATCGCCCGCAATTGAGCATCTACGCGCTGGCCGTCGAAGAAGCCCTGGGCGGCCCGCCGGCCGGAATGGTGCTCCATTTTCTCCGCACCGGCCAAGAAGAAGTTTTCCCCTGGGATGCCAAAGCCCGAGCCGAGATGGAAACGTGGCTGGCGCAATCCTTACAGGCTGTCCTTGGCTAAGTAAACAAACCTGGTGATCCCATATCGAGTACAATCCGCTGTAACAAGCGGGGTGATTTGACGCTGTTGCCCTGGTCGTTTTACAATTCCCCTCAGTTGCAATCCTTCGAATTTTTTCAGGACGAGATCCATGTCAGCGAACTTTACTCGTGTATTAAGCGGCGCTTTTTTGCTTGCGTCGTTAGTTTGTCTAGGCTGCGGAAGCAAAGGCGATCCGAACACGATCAAAATCATTAGCAGTTTGCCGCTGACCGGTACGGCCAAGGGACAGACGACTTCGATCACCAATGGGATCAAGATGGCACTCGATGAAGTCGACTCCAAGGTGGGCGACTTCAAAATTGTTTACGAGAGCATTGACGATGCCGGGACATCCGGAAACTGGGAGCCGAATATTGAGATCAACAACGCCAATGTGGCCAAGAATGATCCCAACACGATGATCTACATCGGGCCGTTCAATAGCGGTGCGGCTATCCAGTCGATGCCGATCTTGAATCGTGCCGGGCTGCTCATGATCAGCCCTGCCAATACAGCGATTGGGCTAACGAAGCCGAGTGGGGTCAAAGGTGAACCCGAAAACTATCGCCCCACGGGAAAAGTCACCTACACACGAGTTGTCGCGACCGATGATTTACAAGGTTCAATTGCTGCGGATTGGGCCAAGCAACTCGGAGTTGCCAAAGTATACATTCTCGACGACAGCGAAATGTACGGCAAAGGCTGCGCGGATTTGTTCGAACGTCGTTGCAACGAGATCGAAATCGAAGTCCTCGGCCACGAACAGATCTCGGTCAAATCGAATGACTTCAAATCCCTGATGAACAAGATCAAGGCGAAGAATCCCGATCTGGTCTATTTTGGCGGAACGACCCAGACCAAAGGGGGGCAGTTGGCCAAGGACATGCGCGAAGTCGGACTCGACTGTAAGATGATGGTTCCCGAAGGTTGCCTGGAACAGGCGTTTATTGATGCGGCGGGCGCTGAAAGCCTGAACGACCGCTGTTATCTCACGTTTCCGGGTGCTCCCTACGAGCATTTGACGGAAACTGGCAAGAAATTTTACGACAATTACAAGAAGAAGTACGGCATCGAACCCGAACCATATGCGATTTATGGCTACGAATGCGGAAAGGTCGCGTTGGAAGCGATCCGCAAAGCCGGAAAGAAAGACCGGGCGGCCATCGTTGCGGCCTGCCTGGCCATCAAAGATTTCGACGGCGCGCTGGGGAAGTGGTCGTTTGACGAAAACGGCGACACGACGCTGAGACGGCTGAGCGGTCATCAAGTCCGCAACGGAAAATTCGAGTTTGTCAAAATGCTCGAAGCCGGCGAGGCAGCCAAATAAGCCGGAGCTCGCAAGATTTTTGCACTTCCAATCCGACATCGTCCGGATTGGTCGTGCAATTCTGTGCGGCTCGCGTTACTCTATTACTGGCCCTAGGAATTATCTTTTATCGTTAAATTGTTCTCGCGCTCGACACGATGCTTTTGTTTGCCGACATATCCCCGAGCGCCGCGCAATTTCTGTTGCAAATCATCATCGATGGACTGGCCTACGGGTCGCTCATCGCGTTGATCGCCCTGGGTTACTCGATGGTCTACGGGATCATCGGGCTGATCAATTTCGCACACGGCGATGTTTTTATGCTGGGGGCGTTTCTGACCGGCACGATTTTGTTCAAGCTCGATGCTATCGGCATGCTCCCGGCGACCGATTCGTACGCTCTGGTCGGGTTCTGGCTGCTGGTCTTATTGGCGCTGGCCGGCGGGATGTGCGCGGCGATCAACTTGTCGATCGACCGCTTGGTCTACAAGCCGCTGCGCAAAGCTCCGAAACTCGCTCCGCTCGTCTCGGCGATCGGCATGTCGTTTGTGCTTGTGAACGTTGGCTTGCTCTGGGGAGGGACGGGTGAATACAACCTGCCCGAAATTATCTCGCGCGAGAATTTGCTTCCCGAAGAGAGCGGACTGCGCCTGAATGCCAAGAGCATTTTGATCATCGCACTCGTCGTGCCGTTGATGATCGCCTTGCTCTACATGGTCAAGCGGACCAAGCTCGGCAAAGCCATGCGGGCTGTGCAACAAAATCCGACCGCGGCCGAATTGATGGGCATCCCCGTCGAGATGATCATCGCAACGACATTCGCCATCGGCGGTGCGCTCGCCGGCTTTGCAGGAGTGATCGACGGCGTCACTCGTGGGACGAATGTCTTTGGCATGGGTTATCAATTTGGGCTCTATGCTTTTACGGCCGCGGTTCTCGGCGGGATCGGCAGTATTCCCGGCGCGGTGTTGGGAAGTCTCGTCATTGGTCTAGTGCGGGCGATTATCGAGAGTTATTTGAATGCTCAATGGTCGAATGCGGCGATCTTTGCGATCCTCGTGTTTATTCTCGTGTTTCGGCCTGCTGGCTTGTTGGGACGCAACGTCCGGGAGAAGGTCTAATGCCCTCCTGGCTGAAACAACTGATCGGCATCGTGCTGGCAATCCTGCTCCCGTTGGCTCTCACGGCCATAGGGGCCACGAACATTGCCGACCAGATCACGAAAATTTTCCCGCTGGTCATTCTGGCGTTGGCGTTGAATGTCGTCGTTGGCTATACGGGGATGCTGCATCTCGGCGGCATGGCTTTTATTGCGATCGGTGTTTACGTCACCGCAATCGCCGTTCACCCGACGTTCTACCCCTTTGGTTGGCATACGCTGATCCCGCTTGTGCTTTCGGTAATCGTGGGGATTGGGTTTGGCTTGCTGCTCGGCGCGCCGACACTGCGGTTGCGAGGGGATTATCTGGCCCTTGTGACGCTTGGTTTCGGGGAAATGGTCAAGGATACGCTGACCTACATGCTCAACGTGACCCAGGGTTCTTCCGGGATTGCCCCGATCATTTTCAAAGATCCACCGGCCGCCTTCACCAGTCTGAACGAGTGGGCCGACTGGAATATTGGAATATATTACATTGCCCTGGCGCTGCTTCTAGGCGTCATGTGGCTGCTCGGGAATATCGAGCGTTCGCGCCTTGGCCGGGCTTGGATCGCTATCCGCGAAGACGAACTCGCCGCCGGTTGCATGGGCCTGAATCCCGCGCGGCTCAAACTTGCCGCGTTTGTGTTGTGCGCGGCATTGGCGGGCCTGGCGGGTTGGTTGTTTTGCTACACGACCGCGAGTGCGCCGTCGCCCGCGACGACATTCGACTTCAACCGTTCGGTCATGGTCCTCGCGGCGCTGATCCTCGGCGGCCTAGGAAATCGCTACGGCGTGGTGCTGGGCGTATTTCTCGTATTCGGGACCGATCAAATCCTAATTCCGCTCATCGATCGCCAGCTCCAAGCGCAACAGATCACCTTCTTTCAATTGAGTGATTTCAAGTTCATGTTATATGGAATGGCGTTGATCCTGATGATGCGCTTTCGGCCCGAAGGGATCTTGCCCGAGAGTCGGATAGCCCACGAAATGCACCCGGAGCGAGCGTAGCTAAAGGCACACAATAAGCATGTCTCTCCTGCAAGTCAAAAATCTGACCATGCGCTTCGGCGGCCTCACGGCGGTCAAGGATTTGTCGTTGACGGTGGAGCCAGGGCAAATCTTTTCGCTAATCGGTCCCAACGGAGCGGGCAAGACGACCGCCTTTAACGCGATCACGGGAATCTATCCCCCGACGGCTGGCGAAATTCAGTTCCAGGACAAGCCGACGATCCGCTTTTGGAACTGGCGAACGACGCTGCTCTGTTTGGTGATCGGGTTGTTCACGGGCCTGGGTGGTTTTCTGCTCGGATCGAACATCGATACACTGTGGCAAACGGCTATCAATCGTCCGCATAACAACGACAACTTCAGTTGGGGCAAGAGTTGGCACGCCGCACGGGACTATCTCTTCGGGCAAGGAATCGCCATCGAACGTGACCGGTTGAGCAATGTGTGGCCGTGGAAAATTGTGAGCTCCGATGGGGAGCGAATCTTTGCCAAGGCCAAGGATTTGCCGGGCGCTGAACAACTTCTCAGCCATGTGAACAAAGAGCTGGAATCCGCTGCAGCCGCTGACAACTTCGAGACGCCGCCGGCTTTTACCGGAGATAAATTCCTCTGGCAAGTGAATGCCGATAAACTCCAGCAGCAACGTTCCGCGACTCGCTTGCGCCACACATTAGAGATCGTGGGGTTCTTGCTGGGCGGCTTGCTCGGCGGCTTAGGTACCGTCGCGATTTGGCGTTCGACGCGACGCACACCCGATTTGATCGCCGATTGCGGCATGGCGCGGACCTTTCAAAACATTCGGCTCTTTCGCGGCATGACGGCGATCGAGAACGTGCTCGTGGGTCTGAATCGGAGCATCGGCGGCAATGCCGCGGCGATGTTCCTCCGCACGCCAGGGCAACGCCGCCGCGAGCAAGCTGCCCGCGACGAGGCGTTGAAGATCCTCCGCTCGGTGGGTCTAGATGCGCAGGCGGATCATCTGGCTGGCTCGCTCCCCTATGGCGCGCAGCGGCGGTTGGAGATCGCGCGGGCGTTGGCGACCAAGCCAAAGCTGTTGCTCCTCGATGAACCGGGTGCCGGGATGAATCCGGCCGAGACGGCGGACCTGATGGAATTGATCCGCGCGATCCGCGATCAGGGCGTCACGATCCTGCTGATCGAACATCACATGAACGTCGTGATGGGGATCAGCGACCGTATTGCCGTGCTTGATTACGGCCAAAAAATTGCCGATGGAACCCCCGCCGAAATCCGGGCGAATCCGCGCGTGATCGAAGCGTATTTGGGAAAAGAGACGGATTAGTTTTCAGCACTGGATGGCGTCAGATGAAGAAATCAATCAGCTTTGCTCTTACATTATTAAGCATCTCGCAACAAACACCGGCTTCGTTATAGTATTGGCTGGTCATCCCCGAGCGTTTTTCACGCGTTCGTTCTTCATACTCGCGAGTCATCTATATGGCAGATTATGAGTTGCCGGGCGTCTTTTATCTGGGCCGCGAATACGATCTCAAAGCGGCCAAGGCGAAGCCGGATTACATGCTCTACGATTCCAAGGATCTCGTCACCCACGCCGTTTGCGTCGGCATGACGGGCAGTGGCAAGACAGGGCTCTGTCTCGCCTTGCTCGAAGAAGCGGCCATAGATGGCATCCCGGCGATCATCATCGATCCCAAGGGCGATCTGGGAAACTTGATGCTGACCTTTCCAAAATTGCAGCCGAGTGACTTTCAACCTTGGATTGATCCGGGTGAAGCAAAGCGCAAACAGCAAACACCCGAGGAGTATACCGCCAAGGTTGCCGAGACCTGGAAGAAAGGACTCGCCGATTGGAACGAACCGCCCGAGCGGATTCAGTTGTTCAAGGATGCGGTGGATATCTCGATTTACACGCCTGGGAGCAACGCGGGGATTCCACTCACGGTCCTGCGTTCCTTCGCCGCGCCGCCGCAAGCGATCATCGACAACAACGATGCCATGCGCGAACGCGTCACGAGCGCCGTTTCGGGACTGCTTTCGCTGGTCGGGGTCGAAGCCGATCCGTTGAAGAGCCGCGAGCATATCTTGATCAGCAACCTGGTCGATCGGGCGTGGCGCGAAGGAAATGACCTCGATTTGAATCAACTGATCCGCGAAATCCAGAAACCGCCGTTCCGCCAACTCGGGGCGTTCGATATCGAAAGTTTCTACCCGGAGAAAGACCGCTTCGGTTTGTCGATAGCGCTCAACAATCTGCTGGCCTCGCCGGGATTTGCGAATTGGATGCAGGGCGAATCGCTCGACATCCAGAAACTCTTGTACACCGACAAAGGCAAGCCGCGCTTCGCCATTATGTCGATCGCACATCTCGGTGACGCCGAGCGGATGTTTTTTGTCACGATCCTGCTCAATGAGATGATCGCGTGGATGCGCTCGCAATCCGGCACGACAAGTCTTCGCGCGCTGCTCTACATGGACGAGGTCTTCGGCTATTTTCCGCCGGTCGCGAATCCGCCTTCGAAGCAGCCGATGTTGACCTTGCTCAAGCAAGCCCGCGCGTTCGGGTTGGGATGTGTTCTCGCGACGCAAAACCCTGTCGATTTGGATTACAAAGGCTTGGCTAACGCCGGAACCTGGTTCCTCGGTAGGCTGCAGACGGAGCGGGACAAAGCTCGCGTCCTGGATGGGCTCGAAGGAGCCTCGACGGCGGCCGGCGCGGCATTTGATCGGAAGTCGCTCGAGAAAACGCTGAGCGGGCTCGGCAACCGCGTGTTTCTGATGAACAATGTTCACGACGACAAGCCGGTTGTCTTTCAGTCGCGGTGGGCATTGTCATTCCTCCGCGGACCGATCAACAGCGAACAGATTCGCACGCTGATGCAGGAGAAAAAATCGGGGCTCGCGCCGCAGGCCGCCGCATCGGTCAAAGCCGCAGCCAGTCGGCCTTCGTTGCCGCCGGGAATCACCGAAGTGTTCCTACCGCGGCGCACGTCAAAGCCCGCGGGCAGCACGGTGAAGTACGAACCGTGTTTGCTCGCACGGGGCAAAGTGCATTACGTCTCGTCAACCAATGGGATTGATCATGCTGAATCGATTGCGCTGCTTGCAGCTCTAAACGAGGAAGTGACTTCTGAGATTTGGGAATACGCCGAAACACTCGTTGATGGCGAGATCGAGTTTGATGCGCTGCCGGAAGAGGGAGCGACCTTTGGCGAGCTTCCGGCAGAACTGACCAAGGCGAAGCAATACACCACGTTCATGAAAGATGTCCGCGATTCGCTGTATCGCGGCAAGAGACTTTCTTTGTTCAAAGATGCAGATTCAAAAACGGTTTCCAAGCCGGGTGAAACCGAAAGCGAATTCCGTGTGCGCTTGTCCCACGAAACGCGCGAACAGCGCGACGCGGACCTGGCGAAATTGAACAAAAAATACCAGCCAAAATTCGATGCGTTGCAAGAGAAACGGCGAGTTGCAGAACAGCGCGTGGAGGTGCAAAAGAATCAAAAGAAGGCCAAGACGATGGACACGGTGATTCATTTTGGCACAACAGTCTTGGGAGCAATCTTCGGCCGTAAGAAAATGAGCACGACGAATATGAACAAGGTCGGCACTTCAGCTCGCTCCGCAGGGAAAGTTCTCAGCCAGCAATCCAAAGTCGATGACGCCGAGGAAAATGTCGCCGCGATCGACGAGAAACTCGTCAAGTTGGATGCAGAATACAAAGCGGAGAAAGATAAGCTTTTAGAAATGAGTAAAGCAGAGAATTTGAACGTCACCGAATTCAACGTCCAGCCGAAGAAAACTGACATCGATGTCGATAGTGTCGTCCTAGCTTGGAATCCAACGATTGTCGGAAAGGATGCCAAATAGCGGACCAGCGCATCGCTAACGATTCGCTAAACCGTGAATTCTTTCGGTTCGGTCAAATCGATTTCCTTGGGCGCTGGCTCTAGGCTCTTACGTCAAAGAACGATCATTTATGCTGGGTGCCTAGCAAGGAAACTGGATCGATATACGCTTTCTACTAAAAGCAGCGCACATGCTAGCATTGCAAGCAGCACAAAACACGCCGACTTTGAAAAGCTAGCTGCGCTGTTATTAGGTGGAAAGCGTATTAGTCGATTTGAGAGCAGGTTGTTTTACTGAATTTAAAGTACAAGCACTCTATAACGATTATCTGGTCTCCTGAAAGGAATAAAATCCCTGCTTCCGCCGGATTCTTAGCACTTTTTCCAGTGCTAGCACGAGTGGCATGTGTCTTGCTTATGTATCCCAAACACTCCCACAAGCGGGCAACACACAGTTCAGTTTCGAATTGAGGCACACCATGAGAACAACAAAATTACTGGCCGCTTTGTTTGTCGCAGGAGCAATCTATCTGGGCACTACTTCTGCCAACGCTGCTCAACGAACCGTCGTTGGCCCTGATGGAAAAACGCACGTCGTTCACGATGAAATCGGTCCGGTACTCATGCACCGCGTCTTCCCGCCTTACAAAGGCATCCATATTCACCGCAACGAGCTCAAGCGTATGGAAACTGACCGTCGAGGCTAAGCTGCTTCGTTACGAATTGGAGCGCATAAAAAAGCCGCGAACAGAAGTTCGCGGTTTTATGATTTGCACCGCAGTCGCAGTTTATTCCAGGTAAGAATCGAATACGCGGACCTTGGCCCACAGCGCTTTGCTTTCCTTGATGAACTCCAGATGCCGCGGGGCCGTTTGATAGGCGTTTTGGTCCTTGGCCGTGGCAAAGACCACATGAATCGCCACATCGTAATCGCGATCGTTGACAGGGCGGTCGTATTCAGGCGCGTTGACGCCGACGCTGAAGTAGGTCACCCCATCATGCTTATCAAGATACTTCTTGCAGTTCGCGACCAGCTTGGCGCGGTTTTCCGGCGTCCGTTCGGCTAGCGTGAAAAAGACGATGTGCGCCAGCGGTTTGGCCAATTGTTCCGGGGTTTGAGTCGTGGTGGGTTCTGCGGCCATCAGTCGAGTCACTCCAAGAGTTGAAATAGTTATGGCCAGTCCAAAAATGGCCGTCACGGTTAGGGTCATTGAGCGTGTGTTACGCATGGAATCTCCAGAGAAAAGGTCATTAGATGGCTTGATTCACAATATCCTCAGGGGTGACATCGGCCTCGGCCTTGATCTTGCGATCAGCCAAGCGGTTTGCCGAAGGACCGATCAATTCCTTAATCTCAATGTCATCGAGAATTTCTCGCTTCTCCAATTCCGACGCGAGCAGATCAAGCTTCACGCGCTGCTCGGTCAGAAGTGATCTGGCCCGCTCATCCGCTTCACGTAGGATGCGCGAAATTTCTTCGTCGATCAACTGCGCCGTGTTCTCGCTGAACTCACGCTGTTCGACGATCTCCTTGCCCAGGAACGGATGTTCTTCACTGGATCGGAACGCCACTGGCCCGAGCCGATCGCTCATCCCCCAGTGCGAAACCATCCGCCGCGCGATTTTCGTCGCTTGGCTCAGATCGTTTTCGGCCCCGGCGCTGTATTGATCGTAGATGATCTTCTCCGCGGCGCGGCCGCCCATGATAAAGACCAAGCGATTGTGCAACTCCGATTGCCCGATGTTCAGGCGATCTTCTTCTGGAAGCAACTGCGTCACGCCGAGTGCCCGTCCGCGTGGGACGATTGTGACCTTGTGAACACGATCGACGCCCGGCAGCATCCACGCCAGGAGTGCATGCCCCGCTTCGTGGTGGGCCGTCATTGTTTTTTCTTTGCCGGTCAGGACTTCTTCGCGTTTCGGTCCCATGAGAACCTTGTCTCGGGCATATTCAAAGTCGTCCATGTCGACGACATTCTTTCCGCTGCGCGTGGCCCAGAGTGCCGCTTCGTTGACGAGGTTGCGAATATCGGCCCCGGTCAATCCAACGGTTCCCGCAGCGAGTCGTTCGAGATCGACGCCCGCGGCCAAGGGCACATCGCGGCAGTGGACTTTGAACATGGCGATGCGAGCTTTGATGTTCGGACGATCGACAGTGATGTGCCGGTCGAAGCGGCCCGGCCGCAACAGCGCTGGATCGAGTACATCGGGACGATTCGTCGCGGCGACGACGATCACCGACTCATTGGGGCTAAAGCCGTCCATCTCGCTAAGAATTTGATTTAGCGTTTGCTCGCGTTCATCGTTTCCGCCGCCAAGACCGGCCCCACGATGCCGGCCGACGGCGTCAATTTCGTCGATGAAGAGAATCGCCGGCGAGGCTTCCTTGGCCGTGCGGAACATATCGCGAACACGGCTCGCCCCGACTCCGACAAACATCTGGATGAACTCGGAACCGCTGATCGAGAAGAACGGCACCCCGGCTTCGCCCGCGACCGCGCGAGCGAGGAGCGTCTTGCCTGTTCCCGGAGGCCCAAAGAGCAAGATGCCTTTGGGGATTCGGCCGCCGAGGCGTGCAAACTTTTGTGGGTTCTTGAGGAATTCGACGACTTCGGTCAGATCGTTTTTCACCCCTTCGAGACCCGCGACATCGGCAAATGTCACTGGCTTGGTCGTGGTGTCGTAGCGTTTTGCCGGGCTGCGTGAAAAGCCGCCGAGAATTCCCCCGCCCGACATCTGATCGCGCATGCGAGACATCAAGAACCACAGCCCAAAGAACAAAAGCAATGGGACCAGCACATACATCGTTAAAAACAACGAAGTGCCATCGCTGACCTGCAGGCCGTAGATCTTTGCACCCGAAGCACGGAGGGCTTCGTCGAGGTCTTGTCCATTCTGCGGCGTAAGAATGACTTTGTAGATCGGGGGTTTTGTGCTGGCTACTGGATGCGAATTCGTCGCCGGAGCCGCCGGCGTGTTCTTGGAAGTTTCATTCTCTTTGCTTTTTGTTGTATCACCCGAAACTGTCCCTTTCTCGGTTGCTTTCGGATCGGACGTGTTTTGATCGCCTGTTCGACTCGGTGACTCAGTAGGACTGAGGAATGGGTTTTGGGATTTGATTGTGTCGGGGATCGGATTTTTCGTTTTCAGGTGCAATTCATACGGGCTTTCATATTTGACTTCGGTAATATTCTTGGCTTTGATCTCGCGCCAGAGGACATCGTACGTAATTTCGGCGGTTGGAGCGTTGGCGATCAAAAACAGCCAGATCAAATACATCGCTGTGATCATCATAATGATGATCAGGATGACCATTACGCCGGAACGCTGTGGCGGAGCGGGCTTAGCTGGAGTTGGCGCGGGTCGACGAGGTTGTTCCATATCCTTAGTATCTCTGTGCGGCGAATCTTTTGCTTTTCGAAACAGAAACCGATCACTTGTACAATCAAGTAATCAACCTATTGCTCTTCTCCCGGGAATCCAGTTGCGAGCGGAGGTTTCTTAGCGACTACCCAATGAATCGCAAGGAAATTGTAATATCGCACTTTCGCCGTAGCGCGTCTATCCATTCACGCGGGCTAACGATAGCGTTTTGCGGATTCCTGCGGTTTGCGATTCAGGGAGAATGCGATTGTGGAAAAATCGCAAGGCGTTGCCAAGCGGCAGAGGAGTCTTGCCGTATTGAGTGATCAGAAAATCCCCTCGCCAAAACCGCCAGATTCCTTGACCGGATTTTGCGGCACCGACGGGGAAGTATGAGGAGTTGACGCGGTTCCGGGGCGCTGATGCGGCGGTCTTGGATATTCCGCTGGAAGGCTCTCAGCCAGTTTATGCGGAGGCAAGGGCGTGTCTTCGGAACTCGGTTTTAACGGATAATGCGGTGCCCCGGGACGCTGACGCACAGCGCTGCCGGTGTCATCTTCGTAATCAACATCGTCATAACGTGAAACATACCCGGGAAGTTTCGCTCGTTCTTGTTCCAACGCGAATTCTGCGATGACTTTGTCTTGAATCTGCTCACGGCAAGCTTGGTTGATCGGATGTGCGATGTCGGCGTAGAGTTTCGCCCGGCCGTCGTCATCTTTGATAATCCGATCCGTTGGCAACTTCCCGCCGCACTGATTGCAATACAGCGCACGCAAGTGGTTTTTTGTGCGGCAACGCGGGCAGTGTGCCGCCAGTTTTCGGCTGGGCATGGCCACGAATGGGCCATTCGTTCCGTCGATGATTTTTAGATCGCGGATGACAAAGCAATGATCCAAAGTAATCGAACAATATGCGCGCAGCCGTTCGCTGGGATCATCGCTGAGCTTGATGCGCACCTCGGTAATATCCAAAGCACTCTCCTTCATATGCCAAGAGAGAACTCAACTCTGGACCGACACTGTTAACTGCTAACTTGAAATACCTGGCCAAGATTCATGGCCCGCAACTGTCGCGCTGCACGTGCAGCAATTCTTGCATTTGCATAAATTCCGAAGTAACTCGAACCGCTTCCGCTCATCAACTGTCCCAGACAACCACTCTTCGCTACACTTGCAGCGATTTGCGATATAGTTGCTTTAAGTGTCCGCGCCGCTGGTTCAAGGCTATTCCACAGTAAACCGTTCAGGCTCCCTGGTCCTGATTTCAAAGCTGCCAATAACGGCTCCACATGACGCTGAATTTCGGGCACGGTGGATCTGCCATAAACCGCCGGAGTTGACAGCCCCTCGGTGGGAGCTATCACGACACAATGTAACCGAGGAAGACCTGTTTGGGGAACTAGAATTTCTCCTCGCCCCCGGGCTATTTGCGGGAGGGGGGAGAGAAAGAAGGGCACATCGCTCCCCAATTCCGCGGCCAAATCCCACATTTCTATAGGTTTCAGTTGCAGATTCAGAGCGGAATTTAACAAGAGCAGCGTTGCCGCGGCATCGCTGGAACCGCCGCCCAACCCCGCTTGCGAAGGTATTCGCTTGAAAAGGGTCAGCCGGATGCCAAGCGGGAGTTCCCGCAATCGGCGGACCGCTGCCACAGCGCCCCAGACCAGATTTCGCTCATCCGCAGGGATGAATTCGTGAGGGCGATGATTCGCGGGGAATGTCCGGCATTCCAAACTTAGCGGAATCGGGGAATTGCGATCCACTTCCAAAACTAACGTATCGTAGAGCGAGATCGGCACCATGAGGCTCTCGATCTCGTGATACCCATCCTCGCGCTTGCGCAGCAGCTCAAAAAAAAGATTCAGCTTCGCCGGAGTGTGAATCACCCAGCCATGCTCACGCTGGAAGATTGGTAGTGGTCGTGGCGATAAAGTTTGCTGCATTGCAAAATGCAATTGCGAAACAAGTGAATTGATAACAACTTAGCCGCGCACATGCCGCTGAAATCGCTCTAGCAAGTCGCGCGTTACCGGACCAACTTCCCCGCGTCCAATCACACGTTGGTCAACTTTGACGACTGGAATGACCTCAGCCGCGGAGCCGGTTAAGAAACATTCGTCGGCAACGTAAACGTCGTGGCGGGTTAGTGCCGTTTCGCGGACTTCGTACCCAGCCTTTTTCGCCAGTTCGATGATCGCGTCTCGGGTGATTCCTTCGAGAATTCCCGCATCGAGCGGTGGTGTCAGAACAATCTCGCCCTTGACCAGAAAAATGTTATCACCGGTGCATTCCGCGACTTCACCTTTATGATTCAACATCAGGGCTTCAATGCAGCCAGCTTGCATTCCTTCGATCTTAGCCAAGATGTTATTCAGATAGTTCAGCGATTTGATTCGCGGGCTGAGCGCTTGGGGGTGATTACGAATTGTACTTGCGGTGATGATTGCCAACCCGTTTTTGTAGAACTCGGGCGGATACAGCGCGATGTGGTCGGTAATGATGATGACTTGGGGATGGCTGCACTTGTTGGGATCGAGCCCCAGTGTTCCGGTGCCGCGCGTGATTACCAGCCGAATGTATCCATCGGTGATCTTATTGATGGCCAGCGTGTCGTTCACGGCCTTTGCCATTTCAACACGCGACATCGGAATCTCGAGCATGATGGCTTTGGCCGAATTCCACAGCCGTTCCAGATGCTGCTCTAAGCGAAAGACCTTGCCGCCATAGCTGCGCATGCCTTCGAACACGCCGTCGCCATACAGTAAGCCATGGTCATAGACGCTAATCTTGGCGTCTTCTTTGGGGTAATGCTTGCCCGAGATGAAAATTTGCAGCGACATGAAAATGGCAGCAGTGTCAAAGAAAGAAAGGGGGACATCCACCATGATAACCCGCTTCAAGAGCGAGGAATCACAATCTTAGCAGAGAGCAGAAATATGTCCCAGAGGTTCGGAGACGGTCATTTTTCCGGCAAAGGCTGCCGGGGAACAACGGCTTTTAAATCCCTCGCGATTGCCTGAGCCTGTTCGGTTTTTCCTTGCGCTAAGTATGTTTGGAGCAGTGCCCGGAGCAACCGCGGATCATCGTTCCAACGCTTTCGCGAGTAATTTAGGAGTTGCTCCGCCGGTTCCCAGCGGTTTTCCTGGGTATAAAGCTCTGTTAAGAGCAGAACAAACTCGACTTGCGGATTTTCTTGTAAATTTCGATTGAGCAACGCTTCTGCTTCAGCGAACTTCTCTCGCCGCAACAAGGTTTCCGCTAGACTCAAGTTCACATCAACACCGCGCGGTTCAAGTTTCACCGCATTCCGCAAGAGCGGCTCGGCTTCGGCATATTTCTGTTGAGTCAACAGTAGGGTCCCTAAATTGAACGCCGCGCGCGGTTGCTCGGGGTTGTGTTGCAACGCCGATTGCAAGAGCTTGATCGCCTCCGAATATCGCTCGGGCTTCTCGGCTAGCAAGAGTGCCAAATCCAATTCCAAACCAGCGACATTCTGTTCCGCAAGCTTGATATCGCCCTCACGCCGCTGCCGCGCCCCGGCTTCCGTGATCAGCGTCAATCCTTCCCGCAAGTTCTTGACGCTTTCTAAATGCCGCTGCAGTGCTTCGCGTAGAACCTTTTCCGCGTCAGCCGTTTTCCCTTGTCGGATTAAAACCGAAGCTCGAAAGTGCGGCGCATCCGGCGCGAGCGGAAAGAGCCGCAGCGCATGGGCGAAATATCGCTCAGCCGTCGCGTAATCGCCGCGATTTGTGGCCAACATCCCAAGATTGCTGCTTCCTTCGGGAGTATCAAGAGTGGCACTCTGACCGGCCTCATAATCTTTGTTCGCCGCTTCCATCAGCGGTACGATTTTCGTCGGCCATTGGTCCCGAGGAATAGAATTCAGATGGATCGTCGCTTGGCGGCGGACATCGCGGATGGGGTCTTGCAAGAGCCGTTCGCCATGGATTAGCAGTTCATTGCCCGGCATCACTGAAACCGCGGCCGCTCGGACCATTGGTTCGTCGTCTTTGGAAGCCGCGACGATGGCTGCGGTCGTTGTTGCCGCATCATCCGCCGTGAGATAGTTCCCCAAAAGTTGTACCGCCGTAGCGCGAACATTGGGCCCAACGTCGTTGCTTTTTGCCAGTTTAAGGAGTTGCGGTAATGCATTCGGCTTGCCAAGCCGTGCTGCCTGCAACGTTTCGCCGTAATGCACCTCGTCCGACCGCTTCGGCCCATACCATTCCACGACCTTGGCCGCCATTTCGAGCGCCCGTTGCTCTGGGGACTTGCCTTTGAGATCAGGCTTTGGCAGCGAATCATGGCATTGATTACAGGCATTGGGGCTGCCGATTTTCACCGTCAAATCCGGCCGCGGAATGCGCAGGCTATGATCCCGCCGCGCGTGCACGACCATATACGTTTGCTGAGGCATGTGGCAATTCACACAGAGTGCGCCGCTTGAGCCAACAGGGTGATGATGGTGCAGCGGCGTGTCGTATTTGCCAGCGGAATGCTGGTGGCAACTGGTGCAAGTTTGGTTGCCGGTATGCTTCAATTTCGCCGTGTGCGGATCGTGGCAGTCAGTGCATTTGATGTTCTTGCGGAACATTTTGCTTTGCAAGAAAGACCCGTGTTCGAAAACTTCATCACGAATTTGGCCATCGTCGTGATAGAGATTCCCGTCGATGAGTTGGACCATTTTGTGATCGGCCAACGGTTTGCCCGGCTCCAAGCCAGCCGCGATCAGCGCACTGCGTGAGTGGCATTGGCCGCAGGTATCAATCTGCGTCCGATTGTTGGTGTCTTTGAGATTAACCTGCAGGCCCTTGCCGTAGCGCCGATCCCAAAAGAGGGAATTCTTCTTAGCCAATTCGACATGCAGGCTCCCCGGCCCATGACATGCTTCACAGCTCACGTCGATTTCGCTGTACGTCGTTTTGTAAGTGTTCGTCGCCGCGTCGTAATTCTTCTGCAAATTCGTCGAATGGCATTCCGCGCACATATGATTCCAAGTCTGCGGCCAACTCGTCCAATGCAGCGCGTCGCCCGGCGCAATCGGTTCGTCGGGATGGAGATGAAACCAGCGTTTCTTTTCGGTGTCCCAGCAAACAGGCAGAACTTGATAGCGGCCGCCGGGAAATTCCGCCAAGTATTGCTGCAACGGCGCAACGCCAAATGTGTACTTGACCGGATATTCTTCAGTCTTGCCGTCGGCGTTTTGCGTGGCGACCCAGAATTTGCCATCGCGTTCGAACATCCGCGAGACGACGCCGAAATGCTCGAGCGATTGGTCCTTGAAATTGCCGAGCACCGTTTCCGGCGTTGCTTCCTGCATCGCTTGGTCATGATGCGAGCCAGTCCAAGCTTTGTATTCTTGCTGATGGCATTCGGCACAGGTTTTACTTCCGGAATAACTCGCGGTTCGCCCTTCCGGCAGCGCAATCCACCAATCGGCCAAGACATAACAGCCGGCGGCAGCGATGAATAGCGATATCAGAATGATTAGCGACTTCAGCACAACTCTTCCTCAGACTTTGGTTCAATTGGCACTCTACTTACTATAACAAGAACTCATTCGAGTGAAGTGAAGCCCGCGCCTAAGCAAGTGATTCATCGCGTACGATTTGCATCAGTTCTTGATGTAACTCGGGAGTTGCTGCAGCGACGTAACGGGGCTTTTCGAGACTGATCGGGCCGCCGCTGAAGCTGGTAACGATGCCCCCTGCTTCTTGGATCAACAGTGCGCCGCCGGCAACATCCCAGGCTTTGGTCTCGCGCGCCCAATAGGCATCGAATCGGCCGCATGCAACGTAACAAAGATTTAACGCTGCCGAGCCGGTCCGGCGAATTGCTTGTGCGGCGAGAAGCAACTTGGTCAGGTCTGTGATTTCGCGCGATTCTGGCTTTACCGAGGCTGGAAACCCGACCACGACGAGCGATTTCGCGAGCGTTGTTTCCGCGCTGACGCGAATCTGTTTTCCATTTAGCCACGCCCCGCGTCCCGCCGCGGCAGTGTAACATTCGCGCGAGACGGGGTCGTAAATGCATGAAGCGGCCAGTTTCCCCTCGTGTTCCAAGCCAATGGAGACGCAGTAGTGCGGCACGCGATGGACATAGTTGGTCGTGCCGTCGAGAGGATCAACGATCCAACGATAGGCCGAGGTGCGTTTCAGGATTTCCTGGTCTTCCTCCCCCAGGACATCGTGCTGGGGAAAGCTGGCGAGAATGGTTTGGCGGATGGCTTGTTGCGAAGCGAGATCGGCTTCGGTGACTAAATCCGAAGGGCCTTTTTCGCGCACCTGAAACCGGCCGATCCAATCCAAGAGCACCTGCCCCCCGGCTCGAGCCGCACGTTCGGCAACCTCGGTAAACTCAACCATGTCACGCTTTCTTTTTATTGGAATCGGCGTATTGCCCAGCCCGGGCATAAAAGACGGTTCAGAATCCCCTGATTATAAAAAAAGTTCGGCCGATTGCCCATGATGGCGATATTTGGGCCGTGTTCAGGCAGTCATTGGCGTGGAAAAACTTTTGAAAAAAAGTTGGACAGCCGGGTGTCGTTTGTTAGGATGAGGGGTAGGGAAGTGTCGGTTGGTCATTCAGTTGTGCAGCGTCATTTTGTTTGTAGCGGCCTCATTCTTTATTCCGAGCCTCGCGGCTCAACCCAACGGCCTCTTCTCTGTTCCGGCCCCGCTGTCTTGTGCGAACAAGCAGCGGGGTTTTTTCGTTGCCATTTGCGAGTAGAATCCGGACTTAGACCGCATTCACCTTTAACCACATCGAATATGAATTGGGATCTTGTCGAGCATCGAGCCACAGCCACTTGGGCTGACACGACGGCCATTGTTGACACGCTGGATTTGCGAAGTGGTTTAGCGGTCGACAGCGGAGCCTGGCAAGGTACCGCGATCGGCGCTCTGCCGGCGATGCAACCCGCAAGCTCCACGGCAAGTGTTGAAACTTATGTTCGCGGAACGGATTTGGTGACGACCCATCCGGCGACAAAGGAACGCCCGACTCGCGTTCAGTTGTATTGGCGACGTTGGCATGATCTACCATCACAATTCGCTGCAGTTTTTGAGTTGATTGTCTCGGTGCAAACGCACTTGCTTGATAGCGACCCGACGATCGTCATTGAAAGTCGATTTCCAGATACTATACTTGTCGAAATAGAAGAAGATACTTGCAAAGTATCACTACCCGAGCGCCAGCTAATTATCTTTACGCATCCGCAAGATGCGGCTGATATTCAATTGATCCAGGACAAAAAGTTCTCCGGCCCTTGTCACATTAGCCATACATTGTTCCGGCAACGCTTGGAAAAAGGAGTCATCCTTCGCGGGCGGATGTTGTTCTGCTTGTCGAGCCAGAAACTCGATTTAGAATCCTTGGATGAAGTCCAATCGCGTTTTCTATCAGCAGAGCCGATCCTGACGGCATAGCTCGGGATTATCGGCTATTCGCCATCAGACTACGCTGATTTAGATAGTCGCTAAAGACTTCTCCGAGCGGCCGGCTTGTGTCGACCAGCACGCGCTCCACCATATTGCGGTGGCAGATTTCCTCGAACTTCGTATTAAACGCTTCGAGTGCCTGCAAATACCCGCGCCGCAAATCGGCGGGCTGAGTCAGAATCACTTCGTCAATTTCGAGACCGACGAATTTGACCATTCCTTCGAAGTCGAAGTAAAGTTCGTCGTGGTGCATCACTTGGAACAAGACGACTTCATGCTTGTTGTAGCGCAGCCGCTGCAAGACCGGCTCTAACGCATCGAGATCGGTGAGGAAATCGCTGAAAATCATGACGATCTCGCGGCGTTTCATTCGGCCAGTGAGTTCCGTCAAGCAATCGGCCATCCCCGTTTTCTCGACAGGGGCAATTTGGTCGAGGTGCTCGGTCATACGAATGACCTGACCCATGCTGTTGCTCGGGGGGAGTGAACCGCGGATTGCAGTGTCAAAGGTCGCTAGCGAAACCTTGTCGCTTTGCTTGACAATGGAATATCCTAGCGAGGCAACCATCTTCGCGGCGGTCGCAAGCTTTTGCTGATCGCCGTCGCCGTAGCGCATCGACGCGCTAACATCGAGCAGCAAATGGCAGACGAAGTTCGTCTCCATCTCATACTGCTTGATGAAGTATTTATCCCGTGTGAAATAGACACGCCAGTCAATGTGCTTCGGGTCATCGCCCGGGGCATATTCGCGATGTCCGGCGAATTCGACGGCGAAGCCATTAAGCGGCGACTTGTGGTGACCCGCCAAATTGCCCATGACCAAACCGCGCGGTTCTAAATGGCGATCAGCCATTTGCGCGAGGACCACGGGATCGAGGTAGCGAGTCAAAACTGATTTCATCGGGCAAGCTGCAAGGCGGACTGAGGAGTGTAGGTCAGGCTGTGCCGGACTGCGTTTGAATCGGCGTCAACGTTTGTCAGGCACAGCCTGACCTACGCCGCGGGGCGCTCGTATTTTTTGTCCGCCGGAATTTTTTCCAGCAGCATCTCGATGAGGCGTTCACTATTCACGCCGGCCGCTTGAGCGGCGTAGTTGCAGGCAACGCGATGCCGCAGCGCCGGTTTGGCGACGGCTTGGACGTCGCTGACCGTGGCATGATAACGGCCGTAGAGAATCGCGCGGGCTTTGGCCGCGGTGACCAGCGTCAGCAAGCCGCGCGGACCGGCGCCCCAACCCGCCCACTTGTTGACAAAGTCCGGCGCTTCGGGTTGATTCGGACGCGTCGCACGAACGAGAGCCCACGCATAGCCGAGGACTTGATCGCTGACTGGCACGCGGGTGACGAGCTTTTGCAGCTTGACGATCTCCTCGCCGCTAAGGACGGCGTTGATCTCGCCCATCGCTCCGGTCGTGACCCGGCGGGCGACTTCCCATTCTTCGGCGGCACTGGGGTAGTCGACTTTGATATAGAGCAAGAACCGATCGAGCTGCGCTTCGGGCAGCGGGTAAGTTCCTTCTTGTTCGAGCGGATTCTGCGTCGCGAGAACGAAGAACGGCGCGGGAAGTTTGTGGATCTGGCCACCGGCCGAGATCTGTCGTTCTTGCATCGCTTCGAGCATGGCCGCTTGAGTCTTTGGCGGCGTCCGGTTGATTTCGTCAGCCAGGAGCATGTTCGTGAACAGCGGCCCCGGTAGGAACTTGTAAGCACGGTTGCCCGTTTGCAGGTCTTCCTGAATTACTTCGGTGCCAGTGATGTCCGAGGGCATCAAGTCGGGTGTGAACTGAATGCGCTTGAAACCCAAGTGCAGTGACTGCGCGAGTGAGCTAATGAGCAACGTCTTGGCCAAACCAGGAACGCCTTCGAGCAGCGCGTGCCCTTTTGCGAAGACGGCGATCAGGACCTGTTCGATGACATCCTGTTGGCCGACGATGACTTTGGAAAGCTCATCGCGGATCGTGTTGTAGGCCTTCTCGCAATTTTGAACTGCGGCAACATCTTCGGCGGGGACAGACAAGGTGTCGGACATTGGGGCGGGGTTGGGGATTGGGGGTTGGGGATTCGAGAAAGACGAATTCTGACAAGCATCAAAGCCAAGCAAATGGACCCAGGTGCTTGCCGCTTAGCAATTCAATGCTTACTCCACATTCTGAAAATACCGGCGCAGGCGTTCTTCGTAACCGCGCGGGGCTTGGCCCTTGGCGCTGCTGCGGATGGCGTTGCGAAGTTCCGGCGGGAGTTTGGCGAACCAAGCCGTATCACGGTTGTTCAATTCGCCGTTCTTGGCGTCTTGCGCGCTGAGTTCCGTCGAGCGGCTATCGCCCTCGGTATTTTCGAGCATTTGCAAAATCCCCTCGGGAACTTCAGTGTTCTGGTGTTCGCTGCCTTCCTTCATGCCAGCGCCGCCTTTGCCCAAGGCTGCGACTTGTCCCGGTTGTTTGCCAGGCTGCATCGATGGCGTTGGTTGGCCCGGTTGACCGGGCTGTCCAGGTTGACCTTCGCCCGGCTGGCCTTGCCCGGGCTGGCCTTGACCCGGTTGGCTCGCTTGTGCGACAGCGTTCGCTTGGGCTTGAGCCTTGGGACCAGCAATCGCAGCGGCTGTGGCTTCTGGCGAAGCGGGAACAACGCCCGTGCCGAGTCCATTGCCCTGTGGCTGACCTGGTTGACCACCCATAGGTTGACCTTGGCCCATAGGCTGACCTTGGCCTTGACCCATTGGTTGACCTTGGCCCATGCCCATGCCTTCGGCTTGGCCTTGGCCGTCCATTGGCTGACCGTTCATCGGTTGACCTTGTCCCATAGGTTGACCTTCACCCATGGGTGCAGACGCGACTTGCTCGCCCATCGGTTGGCCTTCCCCCATCGGCTTGCCCTCGCCCATCGGCAGATTGCCGGCGAGTTCGAGCGCTTCCTTGAGCGGCTTGTTGGCGATTTCGGATTGGCCTGAGACTTCTTCGGCGCCTTGGCCCGTTGCTGTTTGAGCGTCGGCGAACTTGGCTTCTGCAGCAGCAAGTTTCGCCGCCGCTTTTTGCTGCGCGGCGCTAGGCTGCTGGCCCATCGGTTTGCCAGCGTTCATGGGCTTGCCGCTGTTCATGGGTTGGCCCTCGCCCATTGGCTTGTTGTCGCCAGATTCGCCCATCGGTGATTCAGCCATTGGCGCTTCGCCTGCTTCCGCAGCTTCGGATGCAGCAGCCAGTTCTTCGGCCGCTTTCACAATATCATCACGGCTGGCTTGTTGTTCGCCAGCGAGAGCCTTGAGCGATTCCGCAATGGCTTTGTCTTTTTGGATGCGTTTCTCGCGCGCGGCCAAGTTCGCGTCAGCTCGTTCGACGGCGCGTTGCAGGTCGGCGTCTTGCTTCGCGGCCTTTTCGGGCGAGGTTTTCTCCCCAGCTTGCTTGCCGTTTTCCTTAGCCATTTGTTGCGCCTCTTTCAACGCGGCGCGGGCACCGGGATCAACTTTGGCCGCTTCTTTGGCCGCTTCGCCGAGCGGAGCGGCTTGCGCGGCGGCTTGTTCAGCTTGCTGCTTCGCGATTTGTTCTTTGGCCGCGGCAATTTGCTCAGCAGCTTTCTCGAGCTTCTCGCCAGCGTTCTTCTGGGCCGGTTTGGCTCCTTCGGCGTCGCCCTTGTTGGCGGCATCGGCGGCTTTGTCCGAGGCTTGTTTCGCTTCGGCAAGTTCCTTGGCGGCAGCCGGAGCATCTTTGGCAGCGGCTTGCTCGGCTTCCTTGGCCGCTTGACCAACCTTGGCTTGCGCCTCGGCATCAGGCTTGGCCATCGGCGCGCTGGCCTGAGCTTCTTGTTTGGCGGCTTCCTTGGCTAGGTTCTGTGCTTTTTCGAGCGCAGACTTCGCTTCGGCGCGGGCTTTATCAGCGTTCTTAGGATTGCCGTTCACTGTTTCCTTCGCCGCTTGCTCGCCTGCCTTGGCGGCCTTGTTCAGTTCTTTGGCAACTTCTTCGCCCTTGGGTGTTTCGGCAGCCTTCTTCGCAAGTTCGCCGGCCTTGTCGGCGGCTTCTTGCTGCTTGGTCGTCGCTTCAAAGGCATTGTCGGCTTTGCCGTTCGCCAGATCTTTGGCCGCTTGTTCGGCTTGCTTCTGTTTGTCGAGTGCCTTGCCGATTTCACGAGCGAGATCAGCCTTCTCCGCGGCTTCTTTCTTGCCTTCGGCGCGAAGTTGTTCGGCTTGCGCGGCGGCGACTTTATCGGCCGCTTCATCAAGCTTGTTCAAGCGTTCCGAAAGCGATTCGGTCTTGGTTTCTTTAGCCTTATCGACTGCAGCTTGAGCTTTGGCAACTTCGTCGAGTTGCTTGTCGGCTTCCTTCGCGAGTTGATCTGCTGATTTGGCGATTTCCTTGCGGAGTTCGGCGGCGGCTTGTTCAAGTTGCTTCGCCGCTTCTTTGGCCTTCTCGGCGGACTTTGCGGCTGGTTGCTTGGAGTCAGCGCCGGGTTTTTGTTCGGCCTGCTGCAACGCTTCTTTGGCTTGATCGAGCGCTGGTTTGGCTTTGTCGATCGCTTCTTTCGCTTTGGGCGAAGATTCTTTCACGCCTTCGGCTGTTTTCTCGGCAACCTTGGCAACATCGGCTTGTTCTCTAGCAAGTTCGGCCGCCTTGGCTTTGTCGAGCCCTTTGTCTTTGGCCGCTGCTTCGGTCTGGCGGGCAATTTCTTTTTCCGCGGCGGCAGCCCGTTCGAGCGTTTCGGCCGCGCGGGCGAGTTCGCCGATTTCGACGGCCAATTGTTTGCGCTTGGTGTCGTTCAAGGCGGCGTTGATTTCCGCCGCGGCACGTTCGAGCGCTTCGTTGGCTTCTTGATTGTCGCGTTTGGCTTGATCGCTGGCCTTCTGTTGGTCAGGTTCCGATTCCTGCTTTGCCGCGGTCTTGGCGGATTCAGTGGCTTCCTTGGATTCAACGGCCGCTTGTTCCAGACGCTTCTCGACGGCTGCCGGCAAATCTTCGAGCTTTGTAGCTTTGTCGAGGGCCGCTTCAGCTTTTTGCAAAGGCTCGGTTGCTTTCTCCGCCGCTGCTTTTTCCGGAGTCTGCAGAAGTTCACGTTGCGCTGCTTGCTGTTCGTTGCGGGCTGCTTCGACCTGTTCCTTGGCCTTTTCCAGCGACTCGATTCGCTTAGCCAATTCTTCGGCGCTGCGATCCGTGCGATCAGCGTCGAGGGATTCCTTAAGCTGCTGTTCGATCTCAGCCAAATTGCCGAGAACCTTGTTTTGTTGATCGACGGCCGTTTCTTTCTTGTTGTAAAAGAGTTCCGTTTCGGCCGTCTTGGCAGCTTCCTGGGCTTGCTCCAAGAACGGCACCGCGGCTGGGACTTCGCGCAGCGAATCGGCTAACTGACCAAGTTGCTTGCGAATCTCTTCTTCCTTCGCACGCGCCTGATCTCGCTGTTCGGCGCTTTCGGCTTTGTTGGTTTCCTTGAGAACATTCTCTTGCTTGGCGATCATCTCGCGGACAAATTGCAGCATCGCTTCGCGATCGGTGCCGATCAGGCCCTGAGTTTCTTGAATCTTGTCGAGGACTTGTTTGAGCGTCCGAATGACATTTTGCTCATTCTCCCGCGCGGCCATCAATTGGGAGTTGGTCAGCGATGTAATCGACGATTGGAGCTCCTGCGGAATCTTGCCGGCGCGGAGGAATTTGTGCGCGTCGGTCGCTCCAGCACCGATGACACCGCTCCACTTGCTGACGGTGATCAGAAGCTGATCCAGCGAATCATAGAGCTGCGCGACATCGCGCTGATCTTCGATGATCACGACTTGCGATTGCAGGCGTTCGGCTTCCGTCGAGTCCTGGGCTTTGGTCGTGTTGGCGAGGACATTCGTTTCAAGATCGATGAGGCGTTTGATTTGAGCCGCGATTTCAGCGACCTTGAGCCGCTTGGCAAGGTTCTGCCGTTGAATCGCCAACTCGGTGACGATCGAGCGAATTTTCTCGCGAGCCGCGTTGAAATTCTTGGTGCGATCGGCCGCGGGACCTGTTTGGGCCTGCGTCAACAGTTCAACGACACCCTGCATTTCCTTGGCGATGAGGCCATCGATATTTTGCCGCATCGCGACAATTTCTTTATAGATTTCCAGGTTCTGCAAGCCGTTTTGCTCGAGTTGCTTGATCTGGATATCGAGAATGCTGCCGACAAGCTCGCGGGCGATGACCTGCGAGCGTTTTTGCGCGTCTTGCTTTGAGCGCACCGCTTCGGCGCTCAACGCCGGAGCCGCCGCGGGTGCGGTACCCGCCGGAGCGTTGGCAAAAGGAGTCGGTTGCTGCGCGAGGAGCGTGCTCGCAAGCAAAGTTGAAACACACAATGTTTTTAGAGACAAAGGCAAGCGACTCATGGGTTCCCTCCGGTTTGGACCTTGAGCAATTCATCAAGGACACGGGCTGCACGTTCGTCGAATTCGGAAGACGCGGCGATCACGCCGGACTCGTCGGTGATTTCCAGTTGAATTTTTTCGCTGAGCGCCGTTTTGCCGGGACGCGTTCCGCGATAGTCGGTGACCTCAAGAACCAAGATCACTTGATCCCCTTTTTTTAAGTCAAACGGGGCAAAATCCAATTTGTGTTTTCCTAAATACGGTAATTGCTTCTCTCCGCGCAACGGCGGGTTGAACTTCTGGATGACGATAGGCTCGATCGGCTTGGGGCGGCCTACGCTGCTGGGTGGGATTGTGTTTGCCGGTGGAGTTCCGCCAAGATTCTCGCTCAGAGAGTTCTCGCTATTCGATTCAGCAGCCCCCGTATAAGAGTTGTCTGTCACGGGGCGGTCGACCGTCACCAGCAAGCGCAAACTCGCCAGCCCATAATCGTCCGTTGCGCGGAGATCCAATTCGGGGGTTGCTTGCGGTAAAAGTTTTTGCACGACCGCCGAAACTGAGCCCGAAGGATCACGATCGGGCTTCACGCGCACGAGCCCTTCGATCTTCGAAGGCAGCTCCAGTCCATCTTCGTCAATGACGCGCAGGTCGAACTTTACCGCTTCGGTAATGTTTGCCAAAGGATTTTTTTCGATTGGTTTGTAAATCCAATGCTTCGCTGCACTATCGGTTGCCGTGAGGGGAATTTCCTGGCGTTTACTCTCACCGGCGGTAACACTCAGTGTCACGGTTTTCAAGGACTTGTTGCTGCAGTCGAGACGCACCTCGACAGCCGAACCTTCGACGACAGCGATCTGCCGCATGCCGGGTTCCACGGGAGTTTCAGCGGCAACGCCCCGGGCGTAATCGGGCGTCGTGACGCCCAGTTGCAGTTCCACAACCGGCAGCGGGATCACCTCGATTTTTCCGGCTTCGGTTTCAGCATCACCCACGATAAATTTGAATTGCAAGTCATCAAAAAGCTGCGGCAGTTCGGTGGTCAGCGGTTGGCCCACAGGGCAGAATGGAACGGGGTGTTTCGCTGGCTCCTTGATGCTCAAATCGAGTTCCCGTTCTGCTGTCGAACTGGTGAGCAAGACTTTGCCGCTGACCTGAGTGTCACCCGAGATTTCTGCGCGGAAGTCAACTTTCTGTCCGTAGGCGCTCCGCAACTTGAGTGCGTGAAGCTCGCTGACAGGATACTCCACGCCATTAACCCAAACTTTGTCGATCTGCGTCGCCGTAGGATAGCTCGCGCGTTGCAGACCCATACGCAAGAAAAATGCCTGAGCATATTTTGGAAACGTCACGCCGAGAGCGATCAAGACAAGCGCCACCGCGCCAAGCCAGGCGGCGCGGCGCGTAAACTTCGAGCGATCAAGTCCCGCAAAGACATTCAGTCCGCGCGAGAAGTCGGAGACATAATCGACGACTGCGGATTGCAACTCCGTCGAACCCCAGGTGGCAGTGCCCTGGACGGAGGATTTGTCTTCGAATTGCAGCGCGGCGATCAGGTCGCTGTCGATTTGTTGCTGGCGTTCGACAAAGAGGGCCATCTCTTGCGGGGATTCCAATTGACCGAGATGCGGCAAAAGAAAACGCCGTACGGACCAGCCAATCGCCACGAGCGAAGCGACCAAGACGACGACGCGTTGCAAGATCGTCAGCTTGAACGCATAGTCGATCAGGAACAACGCGGCCAGCGTCAGTAGCACCGCCAAGAGCAAGCCACACCAGCCCGTGCCCCAGCGGATCCCTTGGCGCTTGAGCGCCAACGATGCGAGGTTCGAACGAAGTGGAGCTAGGCGGGTAGAACTCATAGCGGTCGGGGGCTGCGCGGGATTCGGGGTTGGGGGCGGAGAATTGTGAGGTGATCGCTTGTCGTTTCGCACGATTGCGTATCACTCGATTATGACCGAAATGCTGCGAAGTTACGATCATTTCGAGGGAATGAGCGCGAAAACGGGGATTTACGCGAGGTTCACCAGCTTTCTCACCAACCATTCGAGGATCAGCAGCGCGGTGATCAGCCCGAAGCAGAGCCAGGTGCTCGCCAGCGGGAAAATTCGCTCGTTCTTGCTCGGTTCGACGGCCATTTGGATCGAGTCAGGCAGTGACTGGTAATTGGTCAAATCAAAAGTCTTGCCCTGGGAGTCGGCCGCGAGTTGTTGCTCAAGCGCCTTGTTACGCACTGCGCTGCGGCGCTCGGCTGAAAGACTCGTCACCGCGAACCGGACTTCGCTGGTTTCCTTGGTAATCGGATCGATGACGCGTACGCGATAGTCGCCGCCCATGGAAACAGGGAAGCGGGCTTCAAAAACACCCTCACGAAGTTGGCTCACTCCGAGCGATTGCGTATTGGTTTTTTCTAGGCTGCTTCCAGGTGCGATCAATTCAGCTTGCAAGCGCTGGTCCGCCAACTTGTCGCTCGTTAATGGTTCATAGTTTTCGTTGTAGGCTTCGACAGTGAGTGTTACCACTTCTCCAGATTGGTACTGATCGCGATCGGTGCGGACGACGAAGCGTTTCTGCGTACCGATCGCGTGACTCAGCCCGAGACGGTGGATCATCTGGCCCCAGAATTGACGATAATACAACTCGCCATACTTCCGGCGCAGACGCCACGTTTCGTTGAAGCCGATGTAGATCACTTCGCCTTTGCCGTAGGGACGCACGGCGATCAAGGGTTGCTTCGTTTTGCCATCGGCACAGAGATCGGTGGGGTGTTCGGCCAGCACGACCGCTTGCGGATGAACACGCAGCACCGGCTGATACCACTGTAAGCGGCCCATGTTGTCCCAGGCTTTTTTGTTTTCGGCTTCGCTCTGTCCGCCGAGCCGCATAAAGTCAAACTGCAGCGCGTTCGGCGTCAGCTTCATCGTAAACTCGCGATCCGAGCGCGGTTTGGCTTGCTGGGGATCGGGGATCACCGGCAGCATGTCGGCAATTGGCGTGTTGGCCAATTGCCCCGGACCAAAGCGCGGCCCCGCGATCACGACCAACCCGCCGCCGAATTTGCTCACAAATTCGCGGGTCATCTCGCCAAATCGCTCGGCCGATTGCAGCCGCTGTCCCGGCATATCGCCGAGAAAAATCACATCGTTCGCAAAGAAATCGCCGCGCTTCGGTGTCAAGTTTGGCAGGAACAACTCGTTGGTTGTGCGTACCTTGGGATCGGCCGAATTCAGGAACGTGCGGAACCCACGCAACCCGACGAGCTTGTCGCGATGGAAGACTTCCTTGACAAATCGCCATTCCCAACTCGGCTCGTTTTCGACATACATCAAACGGAGAAAGTCGTCGCGGATGTTGACTTCGCGCTCTGAGCGATTGTTCTGCGTGATGACTTCGCCTTCCTGCGGCTCGACTTCGGCGGTGAATTGAAAGCGGCCAGTTTCGGTTGGCGTGAAAGAGAATGTTTCACTAACCAGCGGACCGGCGAGTTCCAATTCTTTTTGGCCAACGTTAAACGTTTCCCCTTCGGTCGTGGCATCACCCGAGCGGAGCCGTTTGCCAAAAACCTTGACCAAGACGCGGCGATTATCGAGGGCCGTTTGCCGCAAGGAAACAGTGAGCGTTTCGTCTTCATTCTTTTTCATTACCAGCGGAGCCTGGAGATCGACGCCTAGATCCATCGTCGATTCCGGTCCAATACCGATCGTGTAGATGGGTCGTTGGAGTCGTTTGGCCGGAGAGTCATTCCCCCCGGCCGGCGGCAAGCCGGAGTTCTGTCCAAAATCGCTGACGATGACGAGTCCCGCGAGATTGTTCGCCGAATGGCGCAGGGCCAGATCTTCGAGCCCGCGGCCGATGGCCGTGACTTGTCCGGTCGTGGTCAACTGCTCGGCTAATTTGGTCGGATCGATGGATTCGCTGTATTCCTCGCCTGCATTCAATGGCCGCACGCCGTCGGCTTGATCGAGAATAAAGGCTTTCACTCGATACTGTTCCTGCAACTTGTCGATGATGTTCTTATCCGGCGGCTGACGGAGCAGAGCCACTACGAAGTCCATACGCGAAGGTTTGGTTGCGTCGGCTGCAGAGGCTGTGGGATTCTGATTCGGTGTCTTTTCTTGTGCTGTTTTGATAGCCGCCGGATCGAGATCGACGGCTGCAGCCAGCTTTTGCCGCTCTTCCTCGGTCTGTTCGTCGCGAATCGCCATACTATCGGTGCCGTCGAACAAGACCCACAAAAGCGGCCTCGGAACATTGGTCAGTTCGATCCGCAAGACCGGTTCAGCGAGCAGCAGCAAGAGCAGAACCAGCACCATCGCGCGAACCGCGGCCAAGCACCAGCGAACGACGGGGCGATTCCCGCCCTGCCAGCGCGTGTAATACCAAAACGCCAACGCGACAAGCGCGATGCAGCCAAACAGCACCCAGGTCGCCCCGGTGCCGCGTGCCCACGGCGCGGCGAACGACGTGCCGATGTGGTCGATCGACTGCACGTTGTCCAACCCGAGGGCATTGCCGATGAATTGCTGCCAGTTCATGTATCAAAGCTTTCCAAGCGTGAAGCACCAAAATCCCATCCGACTCAACCGCGACGATAGTGTATATATGTATATTTTGTCGTTTGGCACAAAATCAACCCCCTGGGAGGAAATAATTAACCTGCGGCAGGAACTCGTTTATCAGGAGCTTTTGCTGACTCCGCCAAATTTCTTTGCTTCCACGCTGGCCAGGCACAGATCGCCATTTCCGCGAGCAACGCCGCGAGCATCAGCGCCGCGAACCACCACCAGAGCGACTGCCCCCAAGCCGTGGTGCCGTTCAAATTTACGGACTCGCCCCGATCGGCCCAAAAGAAGCGTTTGCTTGTGGGATTGCTCGGATCCGCCGGTTTGTCATCGCTTGAGATGAGCTCTTCAAAACCAGCTCGATTCAAAGAGATCAATTCCGATTCTTGTCCCGGCCCATTGACCGCAAAGGGATAGACAGCGATTGGTTCGGCGTTGTCGGCATTCGAGCGGCGCACCAAGATGCGATAGATACCGCGCTGCGTGACATTGCGCACAATGACGCCAAATTCATCGGGGCCGAGTGCTTCGACAGCCAGCGGTTCTTCGCGCGGCTCGCCGGTCGCGCTCGTGGCCGGACGTTGCAGCGTGTAGCGAGAAAGATTATCCGTCACGGGCAGGATAAACTGCTCGACTTGGCTCAGATTTCGCTGAGGCAAAGTCGATTCGATTTGCCCGCGCAATATTCGATCCATCACCGCCATCACGGAACTGTTGGCCAAGAAGTTCCACTTGGGCAGAATTCCGCTGCTGAAGAAGGTGACAGTCCCTTCGCCGATGCGGCGTTCGATCAACAGCGGCTTGCCGTTTGACAGCTTGGCTAAGACGCGAGGCTGCCCCAGTTCGGCCAATTTCTCGGGCGAGATGCGCGGATCGCGTTGCCGCACGAGATCCGAAGTCCAGGCGAGCCAATTCGGCTCGAGTTGTTCGCGGCGTTTCTTGAGTTTGTCCAGGGCCGAAGTTTCATCGCCGCTGAGCGGTGATATTTTTTCACGTTCGGCAAACTTTTTCAGCTCTTGATCAAGTTGCAATAACTCGGCCTGCTCCGCTTTAATCCGCTTCAGCTCCGATACTTGCAATTCGCTCAAGACCTTTGGCTCGGCGTTGGCATCGGCAAGCTTGAAAAAGGCAGGCTTGAAGCCACCGGTGCCCTCGGTAAAAAAACGAGCCTTATCGGCGGGTGTTTTTTGATCGGAAAAGTGAAAATAGCTGTGCGCAAGGGAATCGGGATTGATCGAGAGAATGTCACTAAGCTTGCTGATTTCGCTATTGAGTTTCCCGAGCAATATCGGCGAAAGGGGAACAGGCAGAATTCCCGCGCCATCTTTCCAGCCGAGCTCTTGCCATTGCGCCGGATCAAAATTGCCGCCAGCGGCGATGAACAGTGGGCCGCCTTGACTGACATACTCACGCAGCAGCGGTACCGAATCGCCGGGCGAGGCTAAACCGGCAATCACCACGAGCCGAGCTTCACGAAGCTTTTCTTTTGTCAGCGCTTCGAGAGCGATATGCTTGACTTTGATCAATTGCGGTGTGCTGTCCGTTCGTGAAATTTTCGGAGCCAGCAAACGCCGCAACGAATAAGTTTCACCGATCCTGCCCGTATTTACATCTTCACCATTCGGGTTGAATGGCTCGCTCTGTTGCTCATCATGGTCGCCTTTGATGTCTTTGGGATCGTTCTTCGCTCCGTATTGGTCGATAAACAGCACCGGCAATTCGGCAACGACCGGAATGATCAAGTAACGAGTATCATCCTCGGGAAGTTGATCGGGGCTAAGGCTTACCGCCGCCTGGACCGGATTCACCATGCCGGCCAGGCGTTCTTCGGGAGCGAAGTGATAGCGAAACGACACCTCAAGCGACTGATCTTTCTCCAGATCGACTTTTTTTGTGTCCTTGACCTCTCCATTGATCGTTAGTGTTACTGCTACATCATTTCGCTCTTCCTCGCCTTGATGACGAATTAAAGCCACGATAGTCGTCGGCGTGCTGACATCGGCGACGCCATCGGTGATCGAAACGGACTCGACCCACGTGTTGTCCGGTTTGCGCGGTGCAGTATCGACGATTACCATCTCGGGCAGGTTCTTCCAGCGTTCGGCGATGGAACTGGCAGGCCAGTTCGAGCGCTGGTCATCACTCACCAGGACGATGCGGCGCGCCGCTTCGTCGAATTCAGATCCAGAAAACGCATCGAGTGCGTAATCGATTGCCTGAGATGCCGTGCCGCGGCGATCGACGACATCGATTCGTTTGACCGCTTCGATTGCATCAGACTTGTTGCGATAAGAATCGCGCGTCCGTCCATATTCTGAGCCGCACAGCGGAATCACGGCGATCAAGCTGCGTTCGGGCAAGGCGTTGATCACTTCTTCGGCGCGTTGCTGTGCCTCGTCGAGGACACGCTTGCCGAGCACTTGCTGGTAACCCATGCTCATACTGTTGTCGACAACGAGTGCGACATGCAGCGGGCTATCAGGATCCAGCGTTGCCGCGCCGCGTTGAAAGAAAGGCCGGGCGAGCGCGAGACCAAACAGGGCTAGCGCCGCGGTTCGCAATAGCAGCAGAACAAGATCGCGGATTTGCAGAATCTTGCGGTTGCGTTGCACAGCTTGGCGCAGGAAATCCATCGCCGCCCAATTGATCGTGCGGAAACGCCGGCGATTCAAGAGATGAATAATGACGGGTGCCGTCGCGGCAATCGCCCCGGCAATCGCAAACCAAGCGTAACCCGGCAGAAAACTGAGCACTGGGAAGAATCTAGAAGGAAGAAGGAAGGAGTAAGAATAAATGCAACAGTGAGATAGTAATCGAAGCCGGAGCCGCGGAGGTTAGTATTTCTTCTTCCTCCTGACTCCTTCCTTCTTCATTCTTTCTTTTGGAACTGACTGATCTTGCCTTCTTGCAGAATCGGCAGATAGCGATTCGGGATTGCGAGGATGAAGCAAGCAACACTGGTTCCGTACAGATCGCCGTCTTTGCTGCCGCCGAGGTGGGACTTGCCGCTGCGGCCACTGTCGACCCATTTTCCGTCGGAATCATCGCCCGGTTTGCGCACCTGCGACTTCACCAGATGCTCACGCAAGATGGGATACCCTTCGCGCCAATGTTGGCCGCCAACTTGATAGAGCGCTTGCCCAACATAGTACATGGTGTACGAATCGAAGGGCATTCGTCCGTCGCCTTCTTTGGCTTCGCCGCTCTTCAGGATTGCCGCGTTGACGAATTCCATACTTTTGAAGATACGCCAATCATCGTACTGGCCGAACTCCTGCATGCATACGACCCCGCAAGCCGCCATGGCCGTGGAAGCTCCGCCGCCGCGATTGTAAGTGAACTGACCCGGTTGGCTCCGTTCTTCGGCTTCGTTGCCGCGCTTTTGCGAAGGCGTGTAATGATTGCGGACACTGGTGATCGCTTGGCGAATTGTTTCGGGGGCGACCTCGAAGCCGCTGTCCATCGCGCTGCGCAGGGCCTTGGCCTGCATCACGGCCAGGCTCAAATCATGGCCACGGTCTTGCTTCTTGGCTTGATAATCCCAGCCGCCGTCGCCGCATTGCGTATTGGCAATCAAGCGCAGCGCCTTCTCCAACACCGGCCCGATCCGTTGATCATTCGAAATGCCATATGCCTGACCAAGCACAAACGCGGCGAGTCCATGGTTATACATGTCGCGCTGCGGATTGCTGATGTTGAGCAGGCCCGACGGCTTGGCATTGCGGATGATGTAGTTCAATGCGTTTTCGACATTCGCTCCGTAGCGGCCGCGGCCAGGCATGTGCCCCGCCGACATAAAGGCCAACGCGCCAACGCCAACCAACCCGAGATCATGCGAACCCCAGTTCCCCTCAGGGCCTTGATTGCGCGCGAGCCAAGCAAGGCCACGTTCGAGGGCCGCTTCGCTGTCGGGCGTGATTTCCCAATCGCCGTTGTTTTGGGGAGGAATCGGAGCTTGAGCAGTAGCAGCCGGGGCGAAAAGTTGTGGCAAGGCGAAAGTTAGCGCCGTCAACATGCAAACAGTTCGCCTTAGCGCAACAGAACACTGTTGGCGAATAAAACGCCAAACCTGGCCGGGAATTGTCGATATTTTCAGCAAGTTGTTCATCTTTCTTAGGATAGCTGGCATACAGCCCAAAAGCACACAGATTTTGAGCCTGGTGTAGCATTCAAATGGCTAGTGACTGAGTGTGGTTACTCGAAAAGCGAGTTTGAACGACGATTTTTTCGCCATTCCACTAAGTTTACCACAAGACAGGCAAACTCACCGTCGATAGGTGCGAGCCATGTCTTAATTCACGGCCGTAAGAGCAAATACAATTATGAGCGACGGCGAACTTCGATGACACGCGGGAGTTGCGCAATGTCCTTGATCGGCGGGTGCCATTCGAGTGTCGGATGCGCCGCCACAAGCTTCTCCACCGCACCCAAGATCATCGGGCTGATTTCGCACAAGAACGTGCCGCCGGGTAAGAGCTGCGCGGCAACCTGCGGCAAGAAGCGTTCGATGATTTCCGTCCCCACTGGCCCGCCGACGAGTGCGCTGCGCGGTTCGAAGTCGCGAACGGTTTTGTCAAGTTCAGCAAACTCGGGTTCGCTGATGTACGGCGGATTACTGAGGATCAAATTCCAACGCGGCATGTCGTCGAACCCGCCAAGCAGATCGCCCTTGGCAAACGTGATCCGGTCAGTGACCTTGTGCGCGTCGGCATTCTTTTTCGCGATCTCGAGCGCCGCGGTGCTTTGATCGATAGCCGTGAGATGTGCGGCAGGTGAATGCTTGGCAATAGATACCGCAATGCAGCCGCTGCCGGTGCCAACATCGACGACTTGCGGCTGGGCAACACCGCTGACGCCGAGTTCTTTGAGCAGATCGAGTGCGCGCACGACGAGGAATTCGGTCTCAGGCCGTGGAATCAAAACGGCTGGCGAGACGGCGAAATTGAGCGAATAGAATTCGCGCTTCCCGACCAGATACGCGACCGGCATTCCGTCGGCGCGCTTTTTGACAAGGTCACGAAACCTGTTGCGCAGTTCATCGCTGGCAATCTCGTCAAATGCCGTATAGAGCGCAATCCGCGGGCATTGCTTGCAGTAGGCGAGCAGCACCTCGGCATCGAGACGCGGCGACGCGGAACCCTGCTTCTCCAAGTATTCCTTGGTCCAGTTCAGCAAACGTCCAATGGTCCAAGTTTCTGACATTGATTTACTCGGCTACGCCCATGCTGGCGCGTTGTTCGTTGCGTGCATAATCCAGGAGCGCATCGATCACCGGTTGGACATTGCCGGCGACGATCGAATCGAGCTTGTAGAGCGATAGATTGATCCGGTGATCCGTCACACGGTTGTCGGGATAGTTATAGGTCCGAATCCGTTCGCTGCGGTCGCCGCTGCCGATCAGGGATTTGCGATCCGCGTCGCGTTTCGCATCATTTGCGGCGCGTTTGTGTTCGTAGAGCTTGGCTTTGAGCTGACGCAGCGCTTTGGCAATGTTTTTGTGCTGGCTCTTTTCGTCCTGGCACTGCACCACGATGTTGGTTTCATAATGCGTCAACCGCACGGCGGATTCCGTTTTGTTGACGTGCTGCCCGCCGGGACCGCTGGCACAGAACTTGTCCAAGCGATAATCGGCCGGCTTGATGTCGATTTCGATATCCTCGGGTTCCGGCAGCACAGCGACTGTGGCGGCGCTGGTGTGAATGCGCCCCTTGGCTTCGGTTTCGGGAACGCGCTGGACGCGGTGTCCGCCGCTTTCGTACTGGAGTTCGCGAAAGACGCCTTCGCCGTCGATGCCGAGAACGATTTCCTTGAACCCGCCGAGATCACTGGCGCTCATGTCCAGGATTTCGACTTTCCAGCCTTTGGCCTCGCAATAGTGCTTGTACATGTCGTACAAGTCGCGGGCAAAGAGCGCCGCTTCGTCGCCGCCGGTGCCGGCGCGGATTTCCATCATGATCCGGCTGCGGTTGGCGTCTTCGCCGCCGATTGTCAGATCGAGCAGCTCATTCCAAACCGCTTCGCGTTGCTCGCGCAGTTCGGTCAGTTCCGCTTCGGCCAACTCGCGCATGTCCGCGTCGTCGTTGGCGATCATCTCGTTGGTTTCGACGATTGTGGCGTTGAGCTCTTTGAAGCGGCGATACTTGAGCGCGACCTTTGCAAGAGACCCATGCTCGCGCGAGTACATCGCCATCTTGGGGCCGCTGGCTTGCACTTCGGGGTCTTGCAGCAGTCGTTCGAGTTCTTCGAAACGCTGCAGATCAGTTTCCATTTTCTCACGCATGACAGACTCTCCCTAGATGATCCTCGAAACAATCGGCAGAAAGAGTTACTGCATGAGGCAGCAACTCAAACGAAATACCGGTCGAGGATCGCTCGTGAAGAAGCGTGAGCGATGAACGTCCGGCCGCACAAACCGAGCCTGACGTTGAAGACGCTAGGATTCGGCGGCGGCCGCTTCGCTGGCCCCCTTCTTGCCGCGCTTCAGGCTGGCATAGCCCGAATTCGAGAATTTGTTCTTGAACTTTTCGATACGGCCAGCCGTGTCGATGAACTTGAGCTTGCCCGTGAAGAACGGATGGCAAGCGCTGCAGATATCAACCTTGAGCTCCGGCACGGTGCTGCGTGTGGTAAAGGTATTCCCGCAGCCGCATTTCACGGCGGTCGTGATGTAACGGGGATGGATATCTTTTTTCATCGCAGGAAACTCCGCAAACTCAAGCGTTAAATAGGGTCAGACCAAGGAATCCTTAAATATATCGGCAAAATCGACGCTTCACAAGCCTCACTTTTTCTTGAAATTACGTCGATTCTCCGCATAGCTCCGCCTAATTCTCTATGGCGAGCGACGAAATTCGTTCGCCCAACTGCTTCGCTTTCCATAGGCTGCCGTACTTTTGCGGCGATTCGTCGGCTTTGTAAATGGCGATTGCTTGTTCCCAGAGCTTGATCGCAGCGGCGGGATCTTTCTCCCTAACCGCAAATCCGCGCTGCACATAAAGCTCCGCCAGATTCAATTGAGCTGCCGAGTACCAGCGTTGGTAGCCTGTTTTGCTGTACTGCTTGAAGTAACGCTCCGCCGATTCAAACTCGCCTTGCTCTGCCTGGATCTGTCCTAGCCAAAGCGTTGCGCTTCGATTGATGTCGTGCAGCAAATTGAGAAAAGCAATTTTGACGTTGATCCCGGCCTCAGTGGCGGGAACTCCTTTGATGAGACTTTGTGCCAATTGTTGCACCACTCGTTGATCGACATTCAGCGACTCGGACAAAGGTTCTAGGAAATGGTAAAGCTCCGCGGCCTTCCTGTCGTTGGTCTCCCTAGCCCGTTGAAGTTCGAGGAGTTTGCGCATCGCTTCACGAACCTTGCTCGAGTCTGTTCCCTGAGTAGTCAAGAGACGCTCCAACAAATAGATTTGCGGCGAGAGCAGATTCGTGACCAATAGAATTTCTCTGACGTCATCGATCTCTTGCTCTGAAAGTTTTGCGTCTCGGAGTAAGCTGAGAAATGTTTTTAATTCCGGCGGGATTCTATTATGCGAGCCAATCAATTCGGCGTACGATCCATCCGCCACTTTACTCAGCAAGAGCCAATAAATCGCGCCATGCAAATCCTCGGGTACTTCGATTCTCCCCACGGCTTGTTCAGAACGGCCATCGCTGCTCAGTTGCGTGCGCTGCAGCCAGGCGCCGCGAATTTGCATCAGCCGTCCGTGACGTAGCGTTTTTGCCAACGGTCGTTTGCCCGAGCGATCTGTATCGAAGCCCAAAATATCGCCGGATTTTGGATCAAATTTCGCCGGCCGATTCAATTCTAAGACCGTTTTTTTGCGTTTGATTTCGGAATCTTGTTGCTTTTGGAATACACGTCCTGTTTCGGCATCGTACTCGAAAAACTGGTCGAAATTCCATTCGTTGACATCCTCTAGACGCTTCTGTTTTTTGGAATCTTCGCTAGGCAAAGGCAGCTCGACTTCGAACGGGGCGATTTGCCGTTGCAATAACCGAATTGCCACTTCCATGTCTTGCCCGCCAGAGCTGCGCGCCAGCGCCACTTGCCACGGATGTTTCCAAAGCGAAACTTTGCTCAAGCCGGCAGCTTCGAATTGCTTGATTTGTTCGCTCGGTAAGGGATGTTTCGTCGTGCCAAGTGCGAGTACGCGCTCCGGCAGATCAAACTGCAATTGGCGTATGCGCAGCGTGACCGATTGCGGAGAAACATCGAGCAAGCCGACAATACCAGCGAGTTGTTCCGCCTTGATCGGATACGCAAAACCTTCGCGATCGAGTTGCTGCAGCAGCTTTGGATCAGTCGTGACTTGCTTCAACGTTGCAATGCCGCGACCTTCGGGGCCTGGGATTGGAACTCCAAGCTGCGGGTCAAACAGATACCATTCCCCATCCACGAGAATCGCCGGCAGCCAGGGCCGCGGTTCGTCGAGGACTTTACCATCGGCTGAGGTTGTCACTGCCAACAGAACACCCTGAAGTCCCGCTTGCCGCGCAAGTTCCAAAAAGACCCAGCCACGAGCCAGAGCCGTTCCGCGGCCCGTGTAAAGAGTCACGTAGGGCGAATGCAGCATCTCGACGGCAATCTCAGGAACTTGCCAAGGGCTCCCATTTCGGCTCCAAGAGGGAAGATCAAGAGCGACGTTCAACATCGTCCAATCGAAAATCCGCGCGGCAAGCTGCGTATCGCTCGGGAGTTTAGCGATATCCTTATCGAGCGACGCCGGCTTTGCCGCGAGTCGATTCGCGACAAAATGAAACCACGTCGCTTCGCGCAGATAGTCGACGTCTTCTAAATCGAAGCGCGGGCGATACAGATCAACCACCGCATTTAGCGGCTCGGGGAGCTTTGCCACGGCAGGGTCGGGAACCCAGCCGACGCTCTTGGCGAACGTCTCGAGGGGTTCGCTGGCCTCAGCCGCCTCGCTCCAGGAATTAAGTTGATTCAACGCCAATTTTCGTTGTTCATCGTCGCTATGTGATTCATCCCAACTCGCGAATGTCGCGGCGAGTGTGGCAACCAGTTGCGTGCGCTCGTTGACGGATCGACTTTGCGCGGAGTTGCCGTTCGTCCCGCTTTGTTTACGCGACGGTTTGCCTCCGCAGCCATTGATGAGAATAAGCACCAACAAAGAGGCACCGAAACAAACGATAATTCGTGTTCTGAAAATCAGGTGCATAAAGAATTGCGAATCGGCGAGATAATTTTGCTGAGGGACTTACATTGCAATTTCGTTTGCAACAACTCGAAGCTTCAGCAGCCGCTGTAGCATCCCCTCGAACCGATCGAGTGGGATCATGTTCGCGCCGTCGCTTGGCGACTTGTCGGGGTCGGGGTGCGTTTCGAAAAACAACCCATCAACTCCCACCGCGACCGCCGCGCGGGCGAGCGGTTCGACCATCGCGCGATTGCCTCCGGTGGCCGTGCCGAGTCCGCCCGGTTCTTGAACGCTATGCGTCGCATCGAAAATGACGGGCACACCCATCGCTCGCATATCGGGCAACGCCCGCATGTCATTGACCAACCGGCCGTAACCAAAGAATGTTCCGCGTTCGCAGAGCATGACGTTCTTAGCTCCGGCGCTATCGAGTTTGGCGACGACGTTTTTCATATCCCATGGCGCGACGAACTGGCCCTTCTTCACATGCACCACACGGCCAGTCTCGGCCGCCGCGACGAGCAAATCGGTTTGGCGGCAGAGGAAGGCAGGGATCTGCAGGATGTCACAAACCTCGGCCACGGCCGGGCATTGCTGTGATTCGTGCAGATCTGTTGTCACGGGCAGGCCGGTAGCCTTTTTTACCTCGGACAGGATCTTCAGGCCCTCTTCCATTCCCAATCCGCGAAAAGAACTTGCGCTTGTGCGGTTGGCTTTGTCGAAGGATGCCTTGAAAACCAATTGCACCGGAAGTTTGGCTGTAATTTCACAAAGGGTGGTCGCGATCCTCAGCGTCAGCTCACGCGATTCGATGACACACGGCCCGGCAATCAGCAACAAGGGTTGGCCCGGACCACAACGGTAGTTTCCAATCTCGGCAATCTTGTTGACCACGGCGAACCCTCGTCCCTGAAAGTGAGAAACATCGATTCTTCGTTACTTGCGAAACTTGTTCGAACTCCAATCTCGATCAACGATGGCTCGAAACCGGCCAGGCAGGACTTTGATTTCGACTGGCAGGAAACCGCCAGGGTCACCATCAATTTGGTACGGAACTGGCACTGCCTTGGGTTCGGTCGAAGTCAACTGAAATTCTCCTCCTTGTCCCATCCGGCAGTCACGCAATTTCGGGTGCCGCCGGAGCAACACTGAGATTAAATATCCCAAGCTACGGCCAAAAGAGCCAGCCTGAAATGAGCACCAATCCAGCAAACCATCGGTCGGTGTCGCCTCGGGGGTGATGCCGATCTGGCCCGCGTAAGTGGGCAAATTGCTGACAAACAGCCAGCGCGCGGTATGCGGTGTTTGAGGTGACGCGACATTGTCCGCGGGAGAAAACCCGATTTGAAAGGGGGGGTATTTGTATTCTCCGAGGGCCTGAATGATCGGTCTCACATAGCTGGCATGAGTAATGTGTCCGCGCCGCTCGGAATGCAAGCGGTGGACAACTTCGGCATCAAGTCCGCAGCTAAACATCGCCAAAAAAATCTGGCCATTGGCAAGCCCGACGTCCAAATCGACGACCACTCCGTTCTTTAGCAAATCACAGACACGCCATGGATCGGACGACCAGCCAAGATACTTGGCCACGAGGTTTTCCGTCCCCATCGGAAAGCCGAGAAACGGCACACTTGCCGGCAGTTTATTGGCAAGCATATTCAACGTTCCATCGCCGCCAACGCCGATGACCGCGCGCAGGTTGCCCGCGTCGAGACCTTGCTGCACTTGTTCACAACAAGCAGCGACACTGTCTAGTACGAAGACTTGATAACCAGCGGCGATGAGCTGCTGCCGCAACTCGGCGACTTGCTCAAGGCTTCCAGATTTTCCAGAATTCGGATTGCGCGAGATGATCACCAAGCGCTGGCTATCACTCTCCATCTTGATTCCTCACGCAAAAATCTTATGCCTTTTCGACACGCTTGCTCAGAGCGATGATGCTTTGATATTCGACATGGCCGCGATATCCATAAGATGCTTCAAAACGCTTAAATAATTCTTGATCGTAAATCTCTTGGACTCTTTGAATGCCTAAGTTTCCCAGGATTTCGATTTGCTCTGGAGCATAAGTTACCAAGGGACGACTCGCAATGTCGAATCCTTTCGCAAGCTGACGCAGCAGACGCCAATCCAAGCCCATCAACGCGGCCGCCACGGTATCCAACGCCAAAGGATTCTGTGCGGCCAGCATGAACCCCGCATTGAGCGGCGTTGGCGAGAGAGGACTTTCTTTATGCCCGCCTACCAAACCATCCAAGATGGCCAGGTAGCGGATTTGTTTCGAGGGCTGCTGCCCCATCCCCTTGGTCTCGCGGTCGTAGTAAAAAAAAGCCCGATTCACATCGAGGATCGTCCGCCAGAGCGTGTCGTTGCCGTGCCAGCCGCCGCCGTTCATGGCGGCTTTTGCGGGATCGGCTCCGAGCCGGCGTTGGAACTGGTGACAAAGTGACGACATGCGGCCGAACAAATATTTGTTCCAACCAGTTTCCATTTCCCAATCGCGATGGGCAAAATACCAGCCCAAATGCCAGAGCCAATTGCCATCGGGATACTCGTCACCGCCTTGACTGGGACTGCCAAAACGAAAATGGGGCAAGTAGTCCTTGTGCCCGTTGATCCCGACAAAGTTTTTCAGCGCGCAGGTGATGCCAGCCTTCATGTGCGACTTCATCTTGGGCAGATTGATCATCACGTCGGCCGTGACGAAATCGCGATGGATCAGGTACTTGTTCACCAACGGCGTGTGCGCGGCCCGCATGCGATGCTTGGCATACTGGCTCACTCCAAATTCATAGCCGTTGCTCATCAAGGGTAGGAGCAAACTGTCGGACTGAAGATCGAGCTCGACATATTCTTCCAAGTTGGACTCGTCCACTACGCGCTGCTTCACTACGTCATTGACAACATGGGCACGTCCCAGCCGGTAATCCCGAGCAACGACCTGAATGCCGGGAAAGTTTTTCTGGGCATACTCGACGAGTTCTTGCAAACCGACGAGCTTGACGAGGGCGGGCCAATTGGTGCCTTGCAGCGGGCAGTCCCCGATGACGATCGTGCCCGATCCGTTTAGGGCCTTGGCCACATAATCAACAACGACCCGCACCACCGAACCATGGGTCACAAGCCCGAGCGTGTCCGTAATCCCATAGAGCCGTTCCCCCTGATTGCGATGGCAAACAAAATTCGGCTTGAGGATCACCTTGTTGCCCGGTTTCACGAAGTCACCCAGCGGATTCCATGCCGGAGTATTCTGATTTTCTTTGTCGCATCCCCAAGTCAGCAACAGTTGGCGAACTGCCCGATAGGCTGAGTTGTCTTCTGTGCCGAGAGCCATGCCCGGCCACTCCGGCATCGCTTCGCTCGGCGCATAGGGCGCATCCGAGGGATAACGCGAGGCTTCGCGGACTACCGCGACACGGGGATCCTCAATAAACGATTGCATGCGGCAAATTAGGGCGCGGGAACTTCGGAAATTGTATAGCGATACTTGCCCGAGGCACTGGCGGGGATTTCTGCCAGGAACTCGAAATCGACTTGGACCTCTGAACCTAAAGCAAACTGAGTCTTGGTGCGAATATCATCGAGCTCAGCCGGAGGCGCATCGTCGCATAGCACCAGCTTAAAAACGACTTGCTCGGTTGAACGCTGGATGACTTGAAACTTGGTAAGCCAGTCTCGAAAGTACAGCAAATGCGTAAAGTACTCTCCATCTATCAAGGTACCATCGGCTTTGCGGAACATATCGACGTTACGGCCCGAAACTTTCAACAAGATTTGCCGGCCTAGGGAATCGCTGGGATTGGCTAGGATTCCCCTATCTCCAATGGCATACCGCACGAGTGGCATTGCAAGATTGACCAAGTTCGTCACCACAATATCTCCCTCGATCCCTGGCTGGGCAGGATTGCCCGCTTCATCTACCACTTCGATATAATTGTTGAAATTTGAGACAACCAAGCCATCGAAATTCGGCCGCTCCGCCGCAATTAAACTGACTTCGCGAGAACCGTATCGGTTAAAGACAGGGCAGCCAAAGACAGCCGCAATTTTTTCGCGCATGAAGGGATATAGGGTTCCCGCGGTCGTGATGATCCCACGCGGAGAAGCAACCGCGAACCCTTCTCTTTCCGCAAACAACGCCAATTCGTAAATCGCCTGGGCATAGCAGATGAGCAAGCGGGGCCGGAATTGGTTGATCGTGGACAAATACTGCCGCATTCGTTCCGGGGTCATGGAAAATGCGTTTAGCAGCTTGATGTTGCGCAGTGTATTTCCTAATCTAGTTCGCCAATCCAAACGTCGGTGAAATAAATCGCGTTCCGATCCCCAAAGGTGGATCCGAGGTTCGCCGTATTCAATGCCGGCCCAGTTTGAATAGAGTTCGGTCACCGCCGCGGAACGCTCGGAATACTCGCGGTCTTGAATCAAACGGACAGGCTCCCCGGTCGAACCTCCGGAGGTGTTGGTGAACCAAACCCGCTTCCCCAAATCATCGGAGCATAATTCCTGTGACTGTTGCCGCAGAATCGGCTTGGTCAATTGCGGAAGCAGCTTTAGTGCTGCAAAAGGATCATGGTCCGTGCCGACGCCGATTCCAGAAGCCTGAAACAATCTGCGATAATAGGGGACTGAATGTTGGCAATGCAACAGGAGCGTTTTGAGCTTGCTTGTGAATATCGAAGAACGCTGCTCGGAAGCGTCCGCCTCCCTGTATTGCCGTATATATTTCGGGACATGAATCCCCCGAATTTTGCAAAACAAATCATAAAGAGCTCTGCGTGTGCTGCTCATAGAAAGCATCTGCTAAATCAAGCGCGGTACGTTGCGATTGCACCCATAATCACTAAATGATCGTTAACCGACATTCAGCGTGAGGATCTCTTGATGCCAGGGATGTCCGCTGCCAAATTTGGTGTGCAACTCAAAACCGGTTCCCTGCTTTCGATAAACACCGCCATTGACTAGCGAGGATGCATCGTAATTCGAGCCGCTAATGAGCACACCTCCGTCCTTCAAGGAAGCATGAATATTGACCAAGGCGAGGTGCCGCTCCGCGGGCTGAAAGTAGTTCGGGTTCAAAACATTCATCGCGCGGACTGCTTGCAACTCATGACAAACTCGAAATGGCTGGAGCACGTTGTAGGTTAGCAAATGAAAATTCGGATGCGCTGCGGCTAATTTCAAACTCCGTTGCGAAAAGAGTTGAACACGGCGGTTTTGTTCCGGTTGCACTTGCGCAAGTTGTTGCAAGCGGGGTAAAGCGGTTTTCTTGTAATACCATTGGCATAATCGATGGAGCGGATAACGTTTCCAACTGGGCGACTGGACCAGATTGAACACAAATGGGGGCACCACCATTTCCAACGGCTGTCCGTCGACGCTCAGGGCGAGCGACTTATTGTTCGATTCGAAAACATTGACTTCGGACTCATAATCAGATGCCCAATACTCGAGCTGCTGAAAAAGCGGGGACAATTTTTCGTAAAAATCACACGCCGTTCGGCCATCGCTGATCCCTAGGTCGTGAACCCGAAACGGATCACTCGCAGCAAAGCTACCGCACAAAATCTGGCTGACTTGTTCGTCAAACTCTTCGAAGCGGCGGCTATGTGTTCGTTTGAAAGTTGCCCTGCCGTTCGAGAATTGAAAAAGAATCCGCTCGCCCAATTCCTCCGCGGAATCCTCTTGGTGGATTTTGTCGTAGAGCGCGATCGAAATAGGACGTGCTAGTCCATAGCAATCCGTTGGGGACGAATGGAGCAATTGCTCGATTTGATATATTCCGGTTCGCAGCATGTCTATGAAACTACTCGAAGTGAATTCATTGTTGATAGGGGGAACGTCTACGAAAAACTAATGGGTGTGATTATCGCCAAGGGAATGTAACGCAATTCTTTCGGTCTCATTGTGAGAATCCCAAGAGGTGCCTATCGTCTTATCTTGAGATGCAGCGAATTCTGAATCAGTATTTTTGTACAAGCGCATTGAAATCGCAGAGAGAAAATCCGGCTGTTCCTCGGAAAAACAATTCCAGGAAAATCATAAGTCATTATGAGCAATATCCTTAAGAAAAACAGCCTGCTCCGCAAGAACTATTGGCCCGACTTATGCATGTATAAGTGGTCATGGCCCGCGGGGTCTTCGATCGTAAATTGTGGAGGGTGGTTGCCTTGCCCCTGACCATCCTCCAAAGCCGGCGTGTTGCCGGCACGGCGAAGACCCCGTTTTTTTATGCGCGAACCCGGCCAACTCAAGCAGCGTCTCGTATTTGTCGATGGTATCCTAACTTGGCTGACTGACAGACTTTGCAGAGCTTGCAATCCATACCAGCCGGTACTTGACCAACGCGGGTAAAACTCTTAATTTAATAGGTTCCAATGCAGTTTTGACTCCGGACCGCAAAACCGGAGCCATTAAAAGCTGCTGGCACGAATTTCTCAGCCAACGTAGCTCAATTGGCAGAGCGCCGCATTCGTAATGCGGAGGTTGCGGGTTCAACTCCCGCCGTCGGCTCTTTTGACGCCACGGGTTTCGAATGATGGAAACTCGTGGCATTTTATTAGTTAATTGCAACGCAGGGATCTGCACGCCGTGGCTGTTGCCGCCGGCAATTATCCCGCTTTAGGAGTCCCCGATGTCCGTTACGCTGGCCGCCTCGAATATCAAGCAGATCGTCGTCACCAACGGGACATTCGGTCCCCAAGAAATCCAACAAATTGTCGAAGCGATCAGCGACGACCCGGCCAACCACCGCGTGCTCCGCGAAGCGACCAACGAACTCGAATCGAGCGAAGACCGCTCGCCCGCCTCGGCCGTTCGCCTGGGTGTCAGCTTCTATCTCCTGGGCCGTTACCAAATCGCGCTCGACACGCTCAAGACAGGCGACGGCGGCGCGCTCGCGAACTTCTACACCGGCAAGTGCCACGCTGCATTGAACAACTTCGAAGCGGCGATCAATAGCTTCAATGCAGCGGCCAAGGCCGGTTACGACGCCGATCAATGCACACTCGCCCGCGTCGAAGCCCTCCGTTACTCGCACAAGAACAGCGAAGCGATCGAAGCCCTCGACAAGCTCTCGGGCGCTGTCGAAAGCACGGCCGAATACCTGTATCAACGTGCGGCCACGGTTGCCGCCATCGGCGGAAATCCTCTCGAAGTCATCGCCCTCTACGAACGTGCCGTCGAAGTTGATCCGAAGCATTCCGGGGCGTTGTTCGGTTTGGCGCTCGAAAACGATCGCCGTGGCAATGACGAAACGGCTGTGCAATACTACGAACGCTCGCTGGCTCGCTTCCCGGCTCATGTCGGCGCGCTGTTGAATCTTGGCGTCTTGTACGAAGACCGGCTGCAATTCGAACGGGCCAACAATTGCTACCAACGCATCGTCGATGCCTTCCCGAATCATCCTCGTGCTCGGATGTACCTGAAGGATGTCGCCGCCTCGCGCGACATGTACTACGACGAAGACGCGCAGCGCCGCAAAGATCGCCTCGTCCAAGTCCTCAGCATCCCCGTCACCGATTTTGAACTCTCCGTTCGCAGCCGCAACTGTCTGCAAAAAATGGGCGTCCAAACCCTCGGCGATCTTGTTCGCACGAGCGAACCCGATCTCCTGGCGAGCAAGAACTTTGGCGAGACCTCGCTTGTCGAAATCCGTGAGATGATGGCCAGCAAGGGTCTCTCGCTCGGCATGTTCGCCAACGAAAAGCTGGAACCGGAACCAACGGCGGAACCCGAATCCTTCTCCCCGGACGAACAAGCGGTCCTCGATCGCCCAATCAGCGACCTCAATCTGTCGGTTCGTGCCCGCAAGTGCATGATCCGTCTCGGCATGAACACCATCGGCGAACTCCTCCGCAAAACGGGCGACGAACTGCTGGAATGCAAAAACTTTGGCGTGACGAGTCTCAACGAAGTCCGCGAAAAGCTCACCATCAAGGGCCTCAAGCTCCGCGGCGACTGATCCCGTAGGCCCGGCTGTGCCGGGCAAACGCGCGACGTTGCCGGCAGATTCAATCTCGCAAGCCAAGCGGCTTGGTCCGCGAAGCGTGTTTGAATTGGAGAACCTGTTCTTTGTGCGGCACAGCCGCACCTACGATTGACCACCAAACGGCTGGCGATTGCAAAATCGCCGGCCGTTTTTCATTTGTTACGCCTATCCCGGAATATTCTTGTAACGCTCTCCGGTTTCGGTTCATACTGTTAGTACTCCCGCGAAAGTCCCACCCCACAACTTGTAGCCGAGGTCGTGAGACCTCGGACGAACGAGTGTAGTCACCGTCAACACAAACACTCTGAAGTCTCACGACTTCAGCTACGGAATTGGTTCCGGAGCCAGAACCATGCTCACCCTCACCAGCGGCCATCCACAGCAGGACTGCAACGGACTCGCCCGCCGCGACTTCCTTCGGGTCGGCGCGCTGACACTTGGCGGACTCGCGTTGCCGCAGCTCTTGGCCGCGCGGGCTAATGCCGCTGGACATGGCGCAAGCTATCTCCGCGACAAATCGGTCGTCCTGCTCTTCCTTAGCGGCGGCGCGAGTCATATCGAAACCTTCGACCCAAAGCTCGATGTCCGCGGCGCGCAGGGCAGTCTCACCGGCGACGTCGCCACCGCGATCCCCGGCTTGCGCTTCGGCGGGACGTTTCCCGAACTGGCGAAGCGCGCCAAGCAAATGGCCATCGTGCGTTCGTTCACCCATCCCGTCGCCGATCACGTTGCCGCGATTCGGCATGTCCTTTCCGGCGGAACCGTCACGGCCAAGGACAAAGAAACCGACGGCTTCTCGATGGGCGCGGCCGTCGCTCGACTCCGCGGGAGCAATCACCCGACCAATGGTTTTCCGACCTTTGGACTGATCACCGCCGACGAAGTCGACGGCCAATACAGCAACGAACGCGGCCGTGTCCAAGTCGGCTCCAAATCCGGCGCGCTCGGACTCTCTTACGCTCCCTTCGAACCGAGCGGCAAGAGCGAAATCGTCAAGAACCTGAACCTCAACATCAACTCCGAGCGCCTCGACGATCGCCGAGCCCTGCTCCATTCGCTCGACTCCCTCAAACGCGACGTCGATGCCAACGGCTCCGTCACGGGTCTCGACAAGTTCGAACAGCAAGCCTTCGATCTGATCCTCGGCGGCGCTGGCAAGGCTCTCGATCTCAAGGAAGAAGACCCGCGCTTGCTCAAGCGGTACGACACCAGCGACATCAAGATCGGCCACAAAAAATTTCGTGAGTCGACCCTCGGCCACCAAATGCTCCTCGCCCGCCGGATGTGCGAAGCCGGCGCCGGCTTCGTCACCGTTCACAGCGCCGGCTGGGACATGCATGCCGATGGCAACAACCCGGGCATCATCAAAGGAATGAACATGCTCGGGCGTTCGGTCGATCAGGCCGTCAGTGCCTTTCTCGACGATCTGGAACAACGCGGCCTTAGCGACAAAGTCCTCCTCGTGATCACCGGCGACTTCGGCCGCACGCCCAAGGTCAACGCCCGCGGCGGCCGCGACCACTGGGCGAACCTGGGGACGCTAGCCTTCGCCGGCGGCGGGATCGGCCAGGGCCAAATCATCGGCCAATCCGATCGCACAGCCGGCAATCCGGCCACCGAACCCGTCACGCTGCCGATGCTCTTCTCGACGATCCTCCACACCGTCTTCGACGTCCCGCAGCTCCGGCTCCGCACGGGCTTGCCGCGCGAGGTTACCAAGTTCTACGAGCAAACCAGCCCCATCCCGGGCCTGATCGTTTAGCGTTTGCATGTCGTAAAAATGCAAATCGCAATGACGTCAAATTCTTTCGTATTGCCTTTGAAGGCAACGCGGAAAACCGGGGAAAACTTCTGAAAAACAGCATAAAAAGGCCTGAAATAATCAAAAAAAGACGCCGAAAAAATCAGAAGCCTAAAGCCTAAAGTACGTGAGGCATTCTTGCCTTATTCTGGAAATTATGAACTGGAGTAGTCGTCACGACTCACGGTCAGGCTGGAAAGCCTAACGTACGTAGGTGCGGCTGTGCCGCACAAACGGAGCGGCTTGTTCGGAGCGGAAATTATGGCATCTCGCAACTTCGGCCGCGCTGCCTGCCTGCCGTGATTACTTGACTGGGAGAATCGACACTGCGCCCGGCACAGCCAGGCCTACCGCTGCCAATCGGCGAGGACTTCTGGCGGCCAATAGCGGGACGGGAGAATCGCCGCCGCGCCGCTCGCACGATCGACGACGAGCGGAAAGTAGCCGTTCGCCAACTTGCGCGCCGGCAAATGGAGCCGCCGCACGAGCACCGTCGTTGCGATCATCGGCACCATCGACGTGAGCGCGAGCGGAACCTCGTAGCGAATCGGCGCGGCGAGCTCGGCTTGCAGCTTTGCGCGCGGGGAACTGGCCGTGGGGACTTCGTTGACGTTCAAGATGTTCAAGCCCGAGGCGATGGGTAAAAGCTTCGTCGACGGCTCGGCAGGAGCCTCGCCCTCGCTAACGCTACGGGCTACAGTTCCCATCTCTCCCTTGCTTACGCCGCGGGCTGCTAAATCGCTGAGGTTCACGTTCCCCGCCATGTTCGCGACTTGCTTCGCGGCCTGGGCGAGACCCAACAGATTCCGCTCGCATTGCGGGTCGAACGAGTAGAACACGACCGCCGGCAGATCATCGACGCCGCGTTCGAAGAGCGCATCGGTCGCGTGCAACACCGCGGCCCAAACGATTTCGCCGTTGTGCCAGAGGTCATTTTGCTTGGCGAGAATTTGTTCGATTGCCGGAAACGATTCGCCCTGACGAAACCAGCGTGGCCGCGGCAACCGCAGCGCGATCCGCCGCAGCCAGCCGAAGTTTCGCGGCGTCGGGCCGAAGTTTCGCCGCGCCGCGTTCAGTACCTCTTGCCAGCCGGTTTCGGGATTACAGGTTTCGTTCATTCGCTTTCAAAGCCCAGGGGTTCACCCCCTGGGATAATTCTCCCAGGGGGTAAACCCCTGGGCTTTGCGCGGACTGGTAGCCAAGGTCGTGAGACCTTGGATGGACCTCCAAGGTCTCACGACCTTGGCTACATTCGATTACTTCCAGCTCTTGGCTAACTCAACCAGCGTGCGGACGTAGATGCCGCTCGCGCCCGCGTCTAGCCACGGTTTGGGTTTGTCGCCGAACGCGGGGCCGGCGATGTCGATGTGCGTCCAGGGCGTGTCGCCGACGAAGTTTTCCAGGAACTTCGCCGCGGTGATCGCCCCGCCCCAGCGGCCATTGCCGACGTTCTTGATGTCGGCGACGTTGCCCGCAATTTCTTCGTTGTATTCGGGAAACATCGGCAACGGCCAGAGCGGCTCGCCCGCGGCTTTGCCGGCGTTGAGAACCGCTTGTTGCCAGATTTCGTCGTTGCTCATCATGCCGGCGACGTCGAGTCCGAGGGCGACGCAACATGCGCCGGTCAGCGTCGCGAGGTCGACGATCTTGCTCGCGCCTTGCTCGCGCGCGACGTCGAGTACATCGGCGAGGACGAGGCGGCCTTCGGCGTCGGTGTTGTGAACCTCGATCGTCTTGCCGCTGCGAGCCTTCAGGACATCCCCGAGCTTCATCGCTCGGCCGCCGGTCATGTTCTCGACCAGACCCGCGAGCATGATCACATTGATCGGCAGTTGCATGCGCGCGATGGCCGTAATCGCGCCGAGCACCGTCGCCGCGCCGGCCATGTCGCACTTCATCGTGAGCATCCCGTCGGGCGTCTTGAGCGATAACCCGCCGCTGTCGAAAGTGACGCCTTTGCCGACGAGGCACAGCTTCGGCGCACCGGCCGCGCCGCCGTTGTAGCGCAGGATCACAAGGCGCGCTTCGCGCGCGGAACCTTTGGCGACGGCGAGCAGCGAACCGCACTTTTCTTTTTCGAGCCGCGCCTGGTCCCAGATCTCGCATTCGAGTCCGAGCATCCCGGCGACATCGCGGGCTTGATTCGCGAACGTCTCGGGATAAATTTCGTCCGCGGGCAGGTTGACGAGCTTGCGCGTCAGTTGAATCGCCTCGGCCAAGATGCGGCCTTGCTTGAAGCTCGCTTCGCTCACGCCGAACCAAGTCCCCTGCTCCGCTGGAAACATCTTTTTGTCGGCGCGATACAAGTCCTGACCGATGCCACCGACCAAGGAGCCTGCGACAGCTTGCCCCACGGCTTCGCCGCTGAGCACCTCGCCCCACGCCCAATTGATTTTCAAACGTGCACGTCCGGCGAGCGCCTTGGCCGCAGTCGCCGCACAGCGAAACGCCCGGCCCGTGTCCCATTTTTCGCGATGCCCGCAGCCGATCGTCAGCAATATCCGCGACCCGAGTTGGCCGGGGACATGCAGCGTCGTGGCCTCGTAGAGCTTGCCCGTTAGTTCTTTGCTTTCGCGGAGTTTGCTGAGCAAACCCTCGGTCGCCGCATCGACGCCCGCTTCGAGACTCGTCGGGCCGCCCCCTTCCCAAACGGGAATCACGAGCGCATCGCCCGCGGCTTGCGTGGGGGAATCCGTGCTCGAAATCAACTGCACCGGCAACGACAACACGTCGGACATATTTGAAACTCGTGTGTGAAGAATATCGGAAATGTTGCGGTTATTGTAAGGTGGTTGGCACGGTTCAACAACGGCGGCAAGTTGCTTGATTCAAAGAAGACGCTGGGTGGCCGGGTCTGACCAACTGAAAGACCCGGAACGTTTGATTCGGAACCTGTGGCGTGAATCTTAGAAAAGCGTCTTCCTCCAATAACCTGTCTGGTCCCCTCCCCCCGCCGCGGGGGAGGGATAGGGTGGGGGGCTGCGTTTGATGCGGAGTCTCAACTACGTCAGTTCTTCCGTGCATAGTATTTTTTTCAAAGCCAAGTCAACACTCGCGCAGCCCCCCCACCCCAACCCACCCCGCAAGGGGGAGGGAGCCAGACAGGTTTTATAGAGAAACCTGCCCTGTCCACTATCAATTGTCAATTATCCATTACCGATGGGTTACTCCTCCCTCCAAGCCTGCGTCGCCGACCTTGAACAATCAGGGCAGCTCAAGCGCATTGATCCCGAAGTTGATCCGCATCTAGAAATCGCGGAGATTCAGCGGCGGGTCTTCGCGCGCGGCGGGCCGGCGTTGCTCTTCACGCGTGTGCGCGGATCGAAGTTTCCACTGCTGGGAAATCTGTTTGGAACGAAAGAACGCGTCCGCTACATCTTCCGCGATGCACTCGAACATGTGCGGCGGTTGATTGAACTCAAGATCGATCCCATGGCGGCGTTGAAGCACCCGACGCGGTATTGGCGTGCGCCGTGGACGGCATGGACGACATTGCCGAAGAAGGTCGGCTACGGGCCGGTGATGGAAGCGAGTTGCACGATTAGCGATCTGCCGCAGTTGGTCTGCTGGCCCGAGGATGGCGGCGCGTTTATCACTTTGCCGCAAGTGTATAGCGAGTTACCCGGGAAGCCCGGTTGGCAAAGCGGCAACCTCGGCATGTATCGTGTGCAGTTGAGCGGCAGAGACTATCAACACAATCGCGAGATCGGCCTGCATTACCAGATCCATCGCGGCATCGGCGTTCATCACACGCGCGCGATCGAGCGCGGCGAGCCGCTGCGTGTAAATATCTTTGTCGGCGGTCCGCCGGCGATGACGCTCAGCGCGGTGATGCCGCTGCCCGAGGGTTTGAGTGAGTTGGTCTTCGCCGGCGCGTTGAATCGCCGCCGCGTGCGGATGGTGCATGGGCAAGGCCCGCTGCCGTTTCATGGTGAAGCGGATTTCGTCATCCAAGGGACCATCGATCCCGCGCAGACGAAGCCCGAGGGGCCGTTCGGCGATCACCTTGGCTACTACGCCAAGGTGCACGATTTTCCGGTGCTGCGCGTCGAACGCGTTTTGCATCGCCGCGACGCGATCTGGCCGTTCACGGTCGTCGGCCGCCCGCCCCAAGAGGACACACTCTTTGGCGACATCATCCACGAACTGACCGGCCCGCTGATTCCGACGGTGCTGCCGGGGATCAAAGAAGTTCACGCCGTGGACGCGGCGGGCGTCCATCCGCTGTTGCTGGCAATCGGCAGCGAACGCTACGTCCCCTACGGCACGCGCAAGCCGCGCGAGTTGCTGACACAAGCCAACGCGATCCTCGGACAAGGGCAGTTATCACTGGCCAAGTTTCTGTTCATCGCCGCCCAGCAAGATGACCCGTCACTCGATCTGCACGACATCGCACGGTTCTTGCAGCATGTCTTGAGGCGTGTCGATTGGACAACGGATTTGCATTTTCAGACGCGCACGACGATCGACACGCTCGACTACAGCGGCAGCGGCCTGAACGAAGGTTCCAAGGTCGTCATCCCCGCGGCCGGACCCGTGCGCCGCGAGCTGCCGACGGAGTTGCCCGGCGGGTTTTCGCTGCCGGAAAGCTTCGGCCTCCATTCGCCGCGCGTCGTGTTGCCCGGTGTGTTGGTGTTGCAAGGACCAGCGTATCGCGGCGTCGATCCGGCGCAGATGGTGCGGAACCTACGCGACACGACGACGCCGATTTCGCGCGAACACGACCGCACCGTCGAAGAATTCTGCGCCGCGCTGTCGCACGATCACGCGCTGAATCAGTTCCCGCTCGTGGTCGTCGTCGACGACTCGGTGTTCGCCGCGGCGTCGCTCAACAACTGGCTTTGGACGACATTCACCCGCGCGAACCCGGCGCACGATCTGCACGGCGTCGGGAGTTTCACGGAGCACAAGCACTGGGGCTGCCGCGGGTCGCTCGTCATCGACGCGCGAATCAAGCCGTGGCACTCGGCCCCGCTGGTCGAAGACCCGGCGGTGACTCGGCGGGTCGAGAGTTTGGCGGGGAGGGGTGGACCGCTTGAAGGCCTCTTTTAAGTGCATGCATGACAACCCGCGAGCGGGTGACGTTAGTCACCCGGTTTTCCCGTCTTTCGAGGGAGTACAACGTCACTTCTTGACTTAATAACGCGATGCGCTATCATTAATCGATGATCCGAAGTTTTGCCGACAAACAAACGGAAGCCATCTTCAACCGTGAGCCGGTGAAAAGGTTCTCGTTAGAAGTGCAACATAAGGCGCATCGTAAGTTGTTATTGCTCGAAGCTGCTGATTTGCTGGCTGACCTACTTGTCCCACCAGGCAATAGACTAGAGAAACTTGTTGGCGACCGAGCCGGACAATACAGCATTCGTGTGAACAAACAGTGGCGAATCTGCTTTCGCTGGGAAGAAGGCATCGCCTTCGATGTGGAGTTAGTGGACTACCACTAAACAAATTCATGAAAACCAAAAAACTACCGCCGATCCATCCCGGGGAAATTCTCCTGGAAGAATTTCTCCTGCCGCTAAACATCAGCCAGTATCGTCTGGCGAAGGATGTCAGTGTTCCTCCGCGCCGAATCAATGAGATAGCTCGCGGTCTTCGAGCGATTTCGGCGGACACCGCGCTACGTCTCGCGCGGTATTTTGGAACCTCGGAGCGATTTTGGCTGAACTTGCAATCGCATTATGATCTGGAAGTTGAAAAAGATCGCTTGGGCAAACGGTTGGAGAAAGAAGTGCATGTGCTGACAAAATAACAAGGGATTTGACCATGCTGACTTACAAAGCCGCCTACCGATTCATCGAAGGTGCCGTTCACGGCGAAGTCCTCGACTTTCCGGGCGTGATCACTTGCGCTGCGGACATCGACGAGGCTCGTCGGCTGCTAGTTTCGGCGCTGCTCGATCTGGCCGATTTCACTTTGGAACGCGGCGAACAGCTTCCGCTGCCGAATCCAAAACTCAGCGACGAAGAAGCCGATCTCGTAGAACCGATCTATTTGCATCTACGTGCCAGCACCTCGGTTGAAGTTCTCCCAACGGGAGTCGTCGTGGCGTGAAACGCAAAGACTTGCTCCGCCATTTGAAAAAGCATGGTTGCATTCTCGCGAGAGAAGGTTCAGATCATTCGATCTGGGAGAATCTGCTCACCGGCCGGCGTTCCGCTGTACCGCGTCATCGTGAGATTCTCGAATACACGGCCTGAGCAATTTGCAGGCAACTTGGAATTAGCGAACCCTAACGTCATGCTCCCAGACTACTACCGAAAATATGACGTGACTAAGTCCTTCTTTGAGCTCATGGCAGAGGTCGAAGATGGGCCAACCAGAATGATGACTATTTGGATTCCACTCGATCACAAGGTCAACGACCAGGACAAGGATGATGTGAGAAAATTTGGCGAGTTGCTTGAACCGATCTTGAAACCCTATCGTATTGGACATTCTGCAACGAGTTGCGATATGGAAAAGATTGGTTTGGTAATTGCTGGATTGATCTTAAATGAAGATGCGAGACTAGCGATCATTCCTACGTTAAAAAAATACTGCCCGCAACAGACGATATTTTCTATCCAAGAGATTGTCGATGGCAGAGATAAAGATGAAATAACGGAATGGCCACTCTTTGAAGCAGGCGAAAAAGCCGAGTGCGAACGATTTTTTATCCCTTAGCTAAAGCTTCCGCCACCATCAGCCCAATATTCAACGACGCCGTCGCCGCCGGGCTCGGCGCGTTGATCACATGCACGCCGTGCGGGCTGCGTTGGATCACGAAGTCGTCCGCCAACTCGCCCTCGGGTGTGACGGCTTGCGCACGCACTCCGGCGGGGATCGGCCGGAGGTCGGCGAGTGTGATCTCGGGGATCAGGCGTTGCAACGCGCTGACGAAGGCTTCCGGCGAGAGACTGCGCCAGATTTCTTCGAGGCCCATCCGCCAGTACTTGAACGCCAGCTTGCGGAACCCGCCGAAGGCGAGCGTCTCCCACAGATCGCGCGGGCTGACATCGCTCCAGGTGTAGCCCTCGCGCGCGAGAGCCAGCACCGCGTTCGGCCCGCACTCGACCCCGCCGAGGACCAAGCGCGTGAAATGCACACCAAGAAACGGAAACCGCGGGTCGGGCACGGGGTAGATCAAGTTCCGGCAGAGGTGCGCGGCACTCGGCAGCACCGCGTAGTACTCGCCGCGGAACGGGATGATCTGTTCGCGCGGCGTGTCGCCGGCTAGCGCGGCCAAACGATCGGCGTGCAACCCGCCGCAGGTAATCAGCCGCCGCGCGTGGACTTCGCCGTGATTCGTCTCGATGACGACGCCGTCGGGTTGCGTCGCGATCCGGAGCGCGCGGGTGTTGAGCCGGATCTCGGTGTTCACCGCGGTCGCGAGGGCGGCGAGCTTTTGACACACGCCGGGGTAATCGACGATGCCGCACTCCGGCACATGAATCGCGCGGATGCCGGCACAATGCGGTTCAAGCTCGCGCAGCCGCTCCGCGCCGATCATGGCGCAATCGACGCCATTCGCTTGACCTCGTTCAAGGAGCGTCTGCAAGCGCGGCAGCTCTTCTTCGCCGATCGCGACGATGACTTTGCCGCAGATGTCGTACGCCACGCCGTGTTCGCGGCAGAACGCTTCGAGCTGTTTTTTTCCCGCTCGGCAGTTCACAGCGCGGAGCGAACCTGGCTTGTAGTAAATGCCCGAGTGGATCACGCCCGAGTTGCGGCCGGTCTGATGCGCGGCGAGCTGCGATTCCTTTTCGAGCAGCACCACCCGCCATTCGGGGTGCCGCTGCGAGACGCGCCACGCCGTCGCCAGCCCGATGATCCCGCCGCCGATAATTGCCAGGTCGAACTGCATTGAGTTTCCATTTAGCCCCCGGTCACTGACCGGGGGAGGACGCGCGGCTAGATTAACAAACGCCGATCTATGGTGCGCTTTAGCGCGATCGTAACAATTGTAGAACCTTCAACGCGAAACTTCGATTGGCAAATGGCCGGGTTCATGCTGCGGAGTTGGCTTGCGGAACCAGGTTGTCGGTTATAATCGATGTTTCGCGGGGGCAAACTTGACGGCGTCCCGACCCCTACTTGCACGACCCGAGCCAACGGCATGAGTACTTACGAAACGTTACGCGCTAAGATCGAAAACAAAACCGCCAAGCTCGGCGTCGTCGGCCTCGGCTACGTCGGCTTGCCGTTGATTCGTGCCTTTGCTCAAGCGGGCTTCTCGACCATCGGCTACGACGTCGATCAGAAAAAAGTCGATAAGCTCCTGAAGGGCGAAAGCTATATCGCCCACATTCCGACCGAGTGGATTGCGGATTGGCTCGCGAGCAAGACGTTTGAGCCAACGTCGGACATGCTGCGGCTCAACGAGGCCGATGCGATTTTGATCTGCGTGCCGACACCGCTCAACGACAGCCGCGACCCTGATGTCAGCTACATCGAAAGCACCGGCCGCTACATCGCCGCCGCGCTGCGCCCCGGCCAACTCATCGTTCTCGAAAGCACGACCTATCCCGGCACGACGCGCGATGTGCTGCTGCCGATTCTCGAAAAGAGCGGGCTAAAAGCAGGCGTCGATTTCTTCGTCGCCTACAGCCCGGAACGCGAAGATCCAGGCAACCCCAACTACACCGCCAGCGGCATTCCGAAGGTCGTCGGCGGGCTCGACGCGCAATCGCTCGAGTTGGCGCACAAGCTCTACTCGTTCGCCGTCGTCAAAACCGTCCCCGTCAGCAGTTGCGAAGTCGCCGAAGCGACCAAGATCCTTGAGAACACCTACCGCGCAGTGAACATCGCGATGGTCAACGAGCTGAAGGTCTTGTTCGACAAACTGGGCCTCGACGTCTGGGAAGTCATCGACGCCGCCAAGACCAAGCCGTTTGGGTATCAGGCGTTCTACCCCGGCCCGGGTCTCGGCGGGCACTGTATCCCGATCGACCCATTTTACTTGAGCTGGCTCGCGCGCAAGGTCGGCCTCACCACGCGCTTTATCGAGGTCGCCGGCGAGATCAACACCCACATGCCGCACTACGTCGTCGAAAAAATCGGCGACGCGCTTAACGACATTGGCCGTCCGATCAAGGGGAGCAAGATTTGCATCCTCGGCATGGCGTACAAGAAGGATGTCGATGACCCGCGCGAAAGCCCGTCATTTGAACTGTACGAGTTGCTCGCCGCGCGCGGCGCGGTGCTAACGTACTCCGACCCGCACATTCCGGTCATGCCCAAGATGCGCGCCCACCCGATGCCGGACCTGCGCAGCCAAGACCTCACGCCGGCGTTCCTCGCCAGCCAAGACGTCCTCCTCATCGCGACCGACCACACAGCTTTCGACTACGCGGCGATCGTCAAGCACGGCAAGCTGGTCGTCGACACGCGCAACGCGACGAAGAACGTGAAGGAAGGGCGGGAGAAGATCAAGAAGGCGTAGTTTTCTGCGTTAGCTCGGGATATCGATACAGGCCAGGATGATTGGTAAATCGTCCTGGCCTGTTTTTTTGATCCGTCGAGAAGTTATAAGCGTTGATAATGTCCCTGGCACCGATTTCTCGTTGATTTAGCAAAGTTCGAGCCTGGCGAAACACCAAGCTACGAGATAGCAATAAGCTTTAGTACACTTATCACTGCTCAAGAAAACTTGACTCCTGATGGGGGTCTGATAAGTTCAAGCAATTCCGAATGACAATTTGTATTCGTATCAATGTTTTAGAGTCTGACGGTTTGACTTAACATCGATTCCAGAACTCGTCATGTCACCCTGACGAGCCAGCGACAGCGGAATGCTAGAAGCAAACGCCATCGCTTGCGATCTGGGGCATCCTCAGGAGAACGCTAATGAAATACACCATAACACGTGTACTCAGCACATTGCTGATCGCAAACTATGCGCTGATCTCAAATCAGTGCGAAGCGGCACCCGCTGGCTTTATCCCTTTTAATAGCGGGACATATACCCAGGATTTCAACGCGCTGCCGTCAACGGGAACAGATGGCATCACACAATCCAATATTTCTCTCTTAACCGGCTGGTACGCCGGCACGATCAACAAAAACTTTAGCACCGTGGGTCAAACCGACGGTCTGACTGCTGGTGTGTTCAGCCCGACGAATCCCCAGACAGTAACCTTTAGTACCGGTGCCCAAGCCGCTACAACGAGCGGTTTGCCGGGCCGTACCTTTAATTGGGGCGTGGCGGGAGCGAATCCTGTGACGGATCGTGCGTTGGGCGTTTTGGTAAACGGTGTTGATAGTGCGATCGAAGCGCGCTTCACCAATGAAACTGGCGGGATGATCAACTCGCTGACAATAACATTTGACGGCGAGCAGTGGCGGCAATCGGGTTCCGGCGTTCCGAATACCACGAGTCCCAATGATCGCTTGATGTTCACGATCAGTAGGAACGGGACGTCCTACACCAGTTATGCGGTGTTGGATTTCGTCGCCCCCAAGAACCCCGGTTCCTCGGCGAGCGCGTTGGATGGGAATCTGGCCGCCAATCGAGCCGCGAACATCACCGCGACCATTACGGGATATGACATCGGGATTGGCAGCAATTTCTATTTACGCTGGTACGATCAAAATCAGTCGGGTACCGAACAAGGCAAAGCTATCGACAATTTTTCCCTCAGCGTCACTTCCATTGTGCCGCCAAATCAAACAACGAGTTGGATTGCCACTAGTCCGACCGCCAGTTGGTACGACTACACCAGTTGGAGCACCGGAACCCCAACGACGTCCGGATTTACGACCGTCAATGATGGCCACACGGCGTATTTTACGACGGGCTCGGCGTCGATTCAGGACTTGAAGATCGGCACAACGAACACCGGCTACATGATTCAAAGCGGCGGTTCCTTGAATGTTAGTCAAGTCAATTTTTCGCTCGGGCACAATGCCGGCAGCTTTGGAAAATACACGATCTCGGACGGCCAATTGACCGTTTTGAGAAGATTCCGGGTCGGCATGAATGGCGAAGGCGAATTTCTGCAGACCGGCGGAACCGTCACGCTGCAACTCGATTCAATGTCCATCGGCGAAGGTCTTTCCTCGAAAGGCATCTATCGGCTATCTGGGGGCAATCTTGACGTCGCGTCGCGTTTGGATATTGGCATGAATGGCGAGGGGCAATTCGTGCAAACCGGCGGGACCGCGACGATTCAATCGCTGGTGTTTGGGAACACATCGCAATCCCAGGGCAGCGGCCAACTTGATGGCGGTCTCTTGAAGGTGCAAGGTCTCACCGTCGGCTTAGCAGGCCGCGGCACCTTTGAGCAAAACGGCGGAACGCTCGAAGCGGCGGATTTATCGGTGAGGCAAGCCGCGAATGGTTCAAACTTTACGCTCTCGGGCAGCACGTCGAAAATCATTTCCAATCAAATCTACGTCGGTACCGCGGGCACCGGCAGCTTTGTTCAAAACGCTGGGTTAGTGCAGATCACCAATGGCTTGCGCGTTGCCAGCGGAACATACGAAATGCATGGGGGGCAAATCGCGGCCGCGGAACTGTATGTCAATGAAGCATCCGACAATGCTAAATTCGTGCAGAGCGCCGGGGACATTAACTTGCAAGGAAAATTATTTGTCGGGTACGGAAGCAGTGCCGCAAAATATGAATTGTCCGGCGGAACGCTCACGGTCGGCGGTGATACTTGCATAAGCTGCTCGAACCTTAGCTTTGGAATGGGCATCATGGAGCAAACAGGCGGACTGCATCAGATCAGCGGAAGTTTGATCCTGGGCCAGAAAGCCACGAACAATGCGCAGTACTTGATTCAAAACGGAACGCTGGATATTTTCCGCGATTTGATCGTCGGGGCCGATGTGATACCGCTAAAACGCTTTTCGGTTGTCGGCGGATTGGCGGATATCGAAGTGGGAAGGAATTTTGTCATGGGTCCCTCGAATACCCTGCAGAATCAGCCCGTCATGGAAAGTTTTATCGACCAGACGGGTTTGAGCACGATTGAGATCACGGGCACGGCCACGTTGCGGGGGCGGTTGTCGGTCGATTTGCTTGGCGGTTTTTTTCCTAGTATTGGTCAACAATACGAGGTTCTACATGCCGCTGGAGGGATAAGCGGCAGTTGGATTTTAGACGGCCCTGATGCCAACTTTTTTCAGATGGTCGTGACACCGCAATCAGTATTCTTGATTACACAGGTCCCGGAGCCGTCCACTTGGATGCTATCAGGATTCATGTTCACCTCGGCGATCGTCTTCTATGCGCGTCGATTGAAAACTGGGGCACAAGAAAAAGGTCCCAGAACTTCCTGACACGTTTTCTCCTCCCACCGCGCGCGGCGCGGTGCTAACCTACTTCGACCCGCACATCCCGGTGATGCCGAAGATGCGCGCGAATCCAATGCCGGACCTCCGCAGCCCAGACCTAACGCCGGAGTTCCTCGCAAGCCAAGATGTGCTCCTGATCGCGACCGACCACACGGCCTTCGACTATGCGGCGATCGTCAAACACGGCAAACTCGTCGTCGACACACGCAACGCGACGAAGAACGTGAAGGAAGGGCGGGAGAAGATCAAGAAGGCGTAGCAAGGCCGGTTCAAAGGCATGCAAGTACCTTGAAGTCGGCCCCGCAGCATTTTTGTGGCCCCACCGTAATCGAAAGAACGGGCTAGTCTTTCAATACCGGCTTAGATTCGCAATGCTTCTGTACTGTCGCTAAAACGTTTTTCTTGCAAACCATAAGCCGACAGCATCGTCATGTAGAGGTTCGCCACCGGGGTTTCGCTTTGATAGGCCACGGATCTCCCCGTCGTGACAGCTCCGCCGCCGGAACCGGCGAGCAAGATCGGCAAATCGCCGCGGTCGTGCTTGTTGCCGTCACGGAGGGGACTGCCGTAGAGCAATAGTGTGTTGTCGAGGACCGTGCCAGTACCTTCGGGAATGGCCGCCAGTTTGCGGATCAAGTAACCGTATTGCTCAATGTAAAATTTATCAATCGCATGCAGTGCATCGAGATTTTCCGGCTTCTTCTCGTGATGCGAATAATGATGATGCGACGAGTTGATGCCCAGGAACGGAAACGCTCGATCACTGCCGCCCATGGATAACATCACACTGGCGATCCGCGTCGTATCTGTTTGAAAGGCCAGGACCATAAGATCCAACATCACGCGGATATAGTCCGGCACCTCGGGCGGGATGCCCTCGGGAATTTTAGTGTCGGCAGGTGGATTTTTCACCGGGATCGTCGTTGCGGTTTGAATCTGGCGTTCGACTTCACGCACGGAATACAAGTATTCGTCCAACTTGCGCCGATCGGCCCCGCCGAGCTTTCCCGAGAGTGTTTTGGCGTCTTCGAGTACAAGGTCCAATACACCGGCATCGGCCTTGGCCTTGGTCAGATCGCTCTTCCCGAACAGGCGTTGGAACACGGCACGGGGGTTTTGCTCTGTCGGAACGGGGCTTGTGGGTGAGCGCCAGGAAATCGCGTTGCGATAGACGCCGCTGTAGCCCGCATCGCACATCCCCGCTGGGGTCGGACGGTCACACGCGAGTTCCAACGACGGCAAACGCGTCAGATGCCCACGCTTTTGTGCGGCCAGTTGATCGACTGAGATTCCGCCCACGCGAATATCTTTGCCAAAGCTCTTAAAGGCGTGGGCACAGGTCAAGAAGCTCGAAGTCGCGCGCGGATGATCGCCGCCGCCGTCGCCATGATCGCGGCCTTCGTTGAGCGCGAGGTTGCGAAAGTGCAGCACATGCTGCTTCACGTCATTCAGCGGCTGCAGTGTCGGCGAAAGCTCTGTCAGCGGGCCCGCTTGATCGATGTGCCAACGCTGCCAATCGACGCCATTCGGGACATAGACAAAGCCCAAGCGTACGGGCGGCTTGGTCTCCGCCGCGCGGGCGAGCGATTCAAACCACGGCAAAGTAATCAACGCGCCGAGGCTCTTGAGTGCGGTGCGGCGCGTGGTGGCATGTTGCAGGATCATGGTTGAACTCGCGATCGTTCGCGGAAGGGGGAACTTGTCACGATACCGATGACTATACTCGAAAGCTTGTCACCGTCGGCAGCAGTCGCGGCAGCAATCTGCTCAACGGCCGCCATGTCATACGGTTCCATGCCGCGGCCGATAGCGTACGTGAGCAGTTTTTCAGTCAAGGCGCGTGTGAGCGCCGCCTTCTCCGTGCGGAGATAATCTTTTAATCCCGCAACACCGGCGAGTTTCGTCCCTTCGGGTAACTGCGCTGAATCGTCAATTGCCAACTGACCTTCCTTTTCGCGCCAGCGGCCGAGGACATCATAATGTTCAAACGCAAAGCCCAACGGGTCCATTCGTTTGTGGCAGCTCGCGCAGGCGGCTTGCGTGCGATGCGCTTCCAAGCGTTGCCGCAGCGTGAGCTTCTGCTTTTCGTCCGAGACTTCGGCCAAGGCTTCGACCGCTGGCGGCGGAGGCGGAGGCGGCGCGCCCAAGAGCGCATCGAGCACCCATTTGCCGCGCTTTACGGGACTCGTCCGATCGGGATGCGACGTCACGGTCAGCACCGCAGCCGTGGTCATCAATCCGCCGCGATGAGTATCCGGCGGCAAGGCATAGCGTAGAATTTTATCTTTTTCGATCTGCTTTTGCTTGTCGTCGTGCTCTGGCAGTATGGGCAACTTGTAATGTTTCGCCAAATCGGCATTGGCGAAGCAATAATCGGCGTCAAGCAATTCTGTCAGCGGCCGATCGTTGGTCAGTGTTTCATGAAAAAGCAGAATCGGTTCCTGGACCATGCCAATCCGCAAGCGTGTGCCAAGTTTGCCCTGCTTGGCCGCTGGCTGAAAGTTGTCCAAGCCGCGAATTTGCAGCCATTGAGCGACAAAGTTGTCACTTAACGCACGCGCTTTGGGATCGGCCAACATGCGTCGAGTTTGTGCCTTGAGCACATCCGGCTCGATAAGCTTGCCGCTCGCCGCCAGCACAAATAGCTCTTCGTCCGGCATGCTACTCCAGAGAAAGTAACTGAGCCGCGAGGCCAGTTCCTCCGAGTTGAGTGGATAAGCTGCGCCTGAGCCTGGCCGCTCGACTTCGGCGCGATACAAAAAGTGGGGCGAGACGAGAGCCGCTTTTAACGGCAACAGCAGCGCGGCTTCAAACGATTCATCCGGCTTGTCAGCCTTGGTGAAAAGCTTGAGATAGCTTGCTAGCTCCTCGGGAGAGACGACCCGGCGAAACGCACGGGGCAAGAATGCGGCCAAGACTTCGTCCGCCGCTTGTGTCCGGCTTTTTTGTTCCCCTGGCCGCGCGACGATCAGACGCGTATGCGAGCTGGGCAGTGCTGCCGTATCAATATACGGCCCGCTGATTTCAAGTGAGTCGACAAAGATCATTCCATTTCCCGCATCTTCAGCGGCAAACTTCGGCTTGTTCTGCTCGTACATGTACGCCGCCCAGAACTGCTTCTTCCCTACTTCTTGCACTTTCACCTTGCGCTCGACAAGGGTCGTTTTTGCTTGGCGGCTGAACGTAAATTTCTCGGGTTGCTTGCCATCCGTTTGGATCGCCATCTGCGCTTGCTTGTTGTTCGCGATTTCACTGCGAATCGTTGCTTTGACTCGATATTCTCCCGGCTGGCGGACGTCGATCTCGGCGATCCAATTCGTGGGCCATTGGCCCACAGCTTCGGCCGGTTTTGTGGGCGAGACGATGCGCAACTTGTCTGCGGGGATGCTCCACGTGCGCGGCCCGTCGAGTCCCTCGACAATGATCGCTCGTTCCAAGAGTTGGCTGGCGGCCGCGAGATACTTTTCCAGAAGCAACGGCGACGTCGTGAGGACATCGCCAATATTGTCGAAGCCATAGCCCGCGCCGTCGGCGGGAAAATCGCGCGTCGGGTCGAAGCCCAATTCAAATTCGATCCCCAACAAATCGCGAACCGTGTTGCGATACTCAACTCGATTTAAGCGGCGCATCGTCACGCGGCCTGGCTGCGGCGGCGTGGCAGCATCGATCTGGCGGACCGTTTCGGCGGCCCACTTGGTCAACAGATCTTGCTCCGCCGCCGTGGGCTGCGGCGCGTCGTCCGGCGGCATTTCGCGTGAGCGGACTCGGGTATGAACATCGACCCAAGTCTTGCGAGACTTGGCCACGGCTGCAGCGTCTTTGAAGCGCAGCAGATTGAGTTCGCCCTGCGGCTTGTTTTCCGAGTGGCATTGGCCACAATATTTGACGACCAGCGGTTGGATCGTCTTTTCGAAGTCGGGCAAACTCTCGGCCGCTAGAACGGAAGTCGCCAGCACGAGCAGTAAAAGCAAGGTTCGCATACCAGGATTTAGCCAAAAACTAGAAATCTGACGCGGCCGCGTCAGATTTTCGCGACTTTGGCTAAACTCCTTTGAATACCATGCTTTCCGAAGTGCAAACCGCTGAATTTGTCCAGCAATTGACCGCCTGTCAAAGCCGGTTGTATGCCTACGTCATCACTCTATTAGGGAATGGCCGAGACGCGGGCGATGTGTTGCAGGAGACCAATGCGGTTCTCTGGAAGAAGGTCGCCGATTACGATCCCGCGCGGCCGTTCTTGGCCTGGGCCTACGGGTTCGCCAAGCTGCAAGTCATGGCCCAGCGCAAGAAGCAGTCGCGCGAGCGGTTGCTCTTTGATGACGAGTTGTTAAATCAAGTTTCCGAAGAATACCTGCGCCAAGATGCCGGCGCGGAACGGCAACTGGCAGCACTGGCCGGCTGTTTGGAGAAACTAACTTCGAAGCAACGGGCATTGATTCAAGAACGCTACGCCAGTGGTATTTCGGTCAATGCGTTGGCCGAGCGCCAAGCGACGGATGCTAATTCCATCTCGGCCATGCTCTATCGCATTCGCCAAACCCTCGCGGAATGCATTCGCAAACAATTAGCTCTGGGAGAGTCATAATGGCATCGCAAGATTTTGCCGCCGCGCTCGAATCGTTGACCACGGGCACGCTAAATCAAGAGAATCAGGGAGTCCTCGAACGTCACCTGCGCGAGGAAGCCCAAGGAGTCCATGACTATGTCGAGCAATTGCGACTGCATGCCTTGCTAACCTGGAGCCATGGGGCAGTGGCTCCAGGTATTTCTTTGCCGGCACCTGCTCCCGCAGCCAATCGCCGCTCCTACGCTCGATTGTGGCTCGCGGGCATCGCCGCGTTGGCTGCATCGCTATTGCTCTATGTTGGCATTACGAATTGGCCGATGCAAGATCCTGGTGCATCGGCATTGGCAACAATAACTGCCAGCGAAGATGCCACGCGCTTTGCTGTGGGGAAGCAACTCCAGTCCGGACCATTGACACTTGTAGCGGGTGAGTTGCAAATCTCGTTTGCCTCGGGCACGCTGGTAACGTTGCAAGGCCCCCTCGACGCCGAATTGGTCAATGACATGACGCTCCGCGTCACTCGCGGCCAAGTCACGGCCAAACTCCAACCCGGCGGGCGACAGGGTTTTACCATTCGCACCCCTACCGCCGATGTGATTGACCTGAGCACCGAGTTCGGAGTCGCCGTCGAAAGCACGGGCGAGACCGATGTCGTCGTCTTCGAGGGTTCGGTCGATGTCGTCTCTAAGGCGGCCGCACCGACCACGACGCGGCTCTTGCGCGGTGAAGCGCTCAGTGTCGAAGCCACTCGCGCGATGAGTCGGTTGGTATCGATTCAGCGCGAAGCGGGCCACAAAAACTGGACAGGCCGTCGGAGCGATCAAGCGGGCATCATCTCGGCGGTCAGCGACAATTTGCTCGATCCCACGAATCGTAAGTGCTACCAAATCGTTCGGGCGGGTTTTGCTGATGGTACCACCGCTTATGTCGATCGCGATTACACCTGGCAAGACGTTCCCGAGATTCTGCGCGGGGCCGATTATGTGATGACATTCAACGAGGACAAGCGGCAACCGGATTTATCGCTCGAAGTCCAAATCGCCCAGCCAACTCGCTTGTATATCCTCATTGATGATCGCAGCCCCACGCCGGCATGGCTCAGTGAATTGGGCTTCGAGGATACAAAGACCAAAGTAACCTTGAGCGAAACGGGACCGAAGCTGCCGCGGAATCCCTTTTCCATCTGGCAGAAACACATCTCGACCCCGGGGCTAATGAAACTCGGTGCAAACCAAGCCAAGGCGATGTACGCCGTGGCGGCCGTCTCCGAAAGGAGAGAGAAAAGGTGAGAGAGTGTCGGGAAACTTTATTCTGGACATTTCCTCTTCCTGCTCTCCTATCCCCATGGGACGACCTTTACGAGCTGCTGCTGGCGGGTTTATCTATCACACGATGAATCGCGCCAATGGGCGGCTGCGCATCTTTTACAAGAATGATGACTATCAAGCCTTTGAACACACCCTGGCCGAGGCCTTAGAACGGTCCGACCCGGAAAAGGATCCTGACACCTTTTTTCGTTCCTCTCAGATCCCGGGCGGGAGTTCGCCGTCGTACTTGATGTCGTAGTCGAACACCAAACCCTCGTCCGTAATATTTAGATTCAGCTCGGGAATCTGTGAGGCCTGCTCATTGTATTTCGCGGGCAAGTAATTTCGGGTTCCCTCGCCATGATACAACGAGAATTGCGCGACGCAGGGGCCCAGCGGAACTCCGGACTGCTTGGCGACAAACTGGGCCCGATAATTTCCGTCGGCGTCCGTTTTCCCCATCGCCGGGCGTATTTTTTCTTTCGGAACGAACGAGATGTAGAGTCCCGGCACGGGCTTGCCGTTGATCGTGATCTTGCCGGTGACTTCGCCCGTCGGGATCTTGGATTTGCTGCAGCCGGCCAGGGACAGCAGCGCCAGCGACAACATGCCGAACACGATCATCGAACGTCGCAAAAACATCAAATTGGCTCCAACTTTTTGGGGATTCGTATTCATGGCAATGGGACTCGCCTCGATTCCGAAAGCGTTCTCGGCGCTACGCAGGCTGTTCGGCGTTTCGGGGACAACCGCTAGTAGTCTTCGATCAGTTGTCCGTCGTTACGGACCGCCAGTCTTTGGTAAGTGCCGAAGGTCGCGGGGGTTCTCCCCCCGAAGCCGATCGTTTCTTCGATAAATGTCACCGAGCCATCGGCGTAGGTGAAGTGTGCGCCGCCGGGGTGATGACTGCTGAATGCGGTGCGGGTGACACGCACATGCTCCGTGGGGATTGGATTCAAGACGAACGACGTCAATGCGCAGATCGCAGAACCGTGGTTCGTGTTGCCAGGGGCTTTGGGGATGCCGAGCCAGACCGTCTCTTTGTTATCTATACCCGGAAGTCCACGTTCACCAAACATAAATGTCTTGCTGGTGCCGTCCTTGATATCGCGCGTGCGGATTTTTTTGATGGCCGCAAACACGCCGCCCTTATCACCGCTGAAGCTGATCCCATCGTTGGGCGTCGCCACCCCGAAGCAGCCGACATAGTGCGAAGTCGCCACGCCTTCGTCTCGGATATACACATTCGGCCCGTCGCTGAAGTTCGTTCGGTAATTTCCGGGAGCGTCGGGCATACTGGCACAGAGAAACACCGAGAGGCGAGTCGAGGTGACTCGCACAAAATCCTGGTACTGCGGGGGGTACGCGGAGATTGCCGTATCGCCGGGCTTATTGCCCAGGGCCAAGAGGATCGTTTCGAGCTGGGTGTCGCTTGCCCCCAGACTTTCGTACTCGCTCTTGAGTTCCAAAAACGGAAACAGACGTACGGGCCAGGCCCAATCGGCATTACTGCTAGAGGCCAAGTCCGAATCCTCGAAACCGGGGGGAAACGCCCTGTTGGCTTCGTGGTAAAGTTGAGCGGCCAAGCCCAACTGCTTCAGATTGTTTTTGCAGGTCATCCGCCGCGCCGATTCGCGCGCGCTTTGAATCGCCGGCAACAATAGCGCTACGAGGATGCCGATGATGGCGATGACCACCAACAACTCGACCAAGGTGAACCCGTTTCCGCAGAGCGGACAGCTGCTCGTCTGACAAGCCGAGCAGCGACGCTTGTTGAAATGGATCGAAGCACGATCACGCATGAGATTATCCTTGCACCATGACGAGAAGAGGGTGTCAGGGCCCTTTTTCTACATAATCATATTTTACCTGCAAAATAATTCGCGTGGGAAGTTCCAGCTTCGCGTTCTTGTCAAAATCCAGAAATATTCCACCGCCTCACAGCCTTCAACGTTGCGCCCTTTTTCTTATAAGTGCGCCAAAAAAGAGGGCAGGATTGCGTCAAAAAAATGGTCCTATTTATATACGAGAAGAACGATGATCTAAAGGCTGCCACACTATCGGAGTTCTAGTAGCTGCTCCAAGCTTGACCATGACGCCCCATCGAGAGAGAAAAGGGGTCAGGCCCCTTTATCTTGACATGTTCTCTCCCAGCCGCTAACCTTTCTTCATGCCACGTCCCTCGCGCGCTGCCGCCGGCGGGTTCACCGATCACGCGGTCAACCGCGCGAATAGGCGGATGCGTATCTTTCGCAAAGACGAAGACTATCAGGCCTTTGAAGACATCCTGGCCTCAGCCGTTGAACGGACGGGGACGCGGCTGTTGGCGTATTACCTGATGCCGGACCCGAAAAAGGGGCCTGACCCCTTTATGCTTTATGTTCCCCGGATTCTTTTGCCTTTATCATAAGTTGTCCATTGGTAACATTTCATGAAAACAGGTTTCTCGCTCGGCGCGTGTTTGTTTCTTCTCTTGAACGCCGCGGACAGCTTGGCTGCGGAGAAGCCGAATATCCTGGTGATTGTGGCCGATGATCTGGGCTTCGCCGATCTGGGCGTGCATGGCGGCAAGGCCGTGCCGACGCCGAACATCGATGCGCTTGCGGCCTCGGGCATTCGTTGTACGAACGGGTATGTTTCTGCCCCGTATTGCAGTCCCACCCGCGCGGGTTTTCTCACGGGGCGCTATCAGACCCGCTTCGGCCACGAATTCAATCCGCACGTCGGCGAGGAAACGAAACTGGGGTTGCCGTTGGAGCAGAAAACGATCGCGGATCACCTGCGTTCCGCGGGTTATGCCACGGGCTTGGTCGGCAAATGGCATCAAGGGTTTAGTCCGGCCCATCATCCGCAATCACGCGGCTTCGACCACTATTTTGGGTTCCTGGTCGGCGGTCACAATTACATTCTGCACAAAGACGCCAAGCCGCGCTTTGGGACGGCTCACTCGCATGACCTGATTTATCGCGGCCGCGAAGTGCAGCAGCTTGATGGCTACACCACGGATTTGTTTACGGACGAAGCGCTGGCCTTCATCGATCGTCAAAATGAAAAGCCCTGGTTTCTGTACCTGGCATACAACGCGGTGCATACGCCGTTGGAAGCGTTGGAGAAACATCAGGCGCGCATCCCGGCCGACATCACCGATCCCGCGCGGCGCAGCTATCTGTCGTTGTTGCTGGGACTCGACGACGCCATCGGACGGGTGAGAGCTCACCTGACGAAGACCGGCAAAGAGCGCGACACGTTGGTGATTTTCTTTAGCGACAATGGCGGACCCGGACGGAAGCCGATCTTTGCTTACAACACGGCCGTGAACCTGCCTTTGCGCGGCGACAAGGGACAGACGCTGGAAGGTGGAATTCGCGTGCCGTTTTTTGTCAGTTGGCCGGGCAAGCTTGCCGCGGGCAAGGTCTACGACGAACCGGTGATTTCGTTAGATATCCTTCCCACCGCGCTGACGTTGGCGGGGAAGAAGGTTCCCGACAATTGCGATGGCGTCGATTTGCTGCCGTACCTGCGCGGGGAAAACAAAGCAGCCCCTCACGCGTCGCTCTTTTGGCGTTTCGGTCCGCAGAAAGCGATTCGTCAAGGGAAATGGAAGCTGGTGGATTGGCGCGATCTAGTCGCGAAGAAGGACAGTGGCTGGCAACTGTACGATCTATCAATTGACATTGGCGAGCAGCACGACTTGGCCGCGGCGCAGCCGGAGCTTGTCAAACAACTCAGTCAACAATGGGACAAATGGAACGCCGACAATATCAAACCGCTCTGGCATGGGACGCCGGCCGAAGATCCCACGGCGCCCATTCCAAAGACTCCGAAGAAGAAATAATGACTGGCTTTTCCGGGAGTCAATGACCAAAATAAAGGGTATCTTGACCGCCCAATGATACTGCCAAGAAGTTGACGACCGCATGATCCTGGATCACCTTCGCGTCCTGAGCATTGTTTGCTGCGCAATTTTCTTGCCCGGGCTGACAATTGCGGCACCGCTCGACTACAACCGCGACATTCGTCCGATCCTGTCGGAGAATTGTTTCTCGTGCCATGGCTTTGACGAGAAGTCGCGCGAGGCCGAACTGCGGATGGATGTCCAGGAGTCGGCGTACAAGGAGCGCGACGGCGTGACGCCGCTGAAGCCGGGCGATCTGAAACAGAGCGAGGTCTGGAAGCGCATCACCAGCACCGATCCCGACGAACAGATGCCGCCGCCGAAGTCGAATCTCAAACTCACGGACGCGGACCGGGCCAAGCTCAAGGCCTGGATCGAACAAGGGGCCAAGTACGCCGGGCACTGGTCGTTTATCGCGCCGCAGCGGCCGTCGCTCCCGCCCGGCTCAAAGAACCCGATCGACGCCCTTGTTCGCCAGCGGCTCCGCGACGAGGGTTTGAAACCATCGGCTCCGGCGGATCGCGCGATGTTGATTCGGCGTGTTTCGTTGGACCTAACCGGCTTGCCGCCTAGCGCCGCCGAGGTCGAGGCGTTTGTCAAAGACGACAGTCCCGGCGCTTATGAAGCACTGGTGGATCGGTTGCTCCAGTCGCCGCACTTTGGCGAACGAGTGGCGTTAGAGTGGTTGGATTCGGCGCGGTATGCCGACTCGAATGGCTTCTCGATCGATGGTGGCCGAACGATGTGGCTCTGGCGCGATTGGGTGATCCAGGCGTTCAACGACAACAAACCGTACGACCGTTTCCTGGTCGAACAACTGGCCGGCGATCTGTTGCCCAATCGCACGGAGGCGCAGTTGATCGCGACGGGCTTCCAACGCAACAACATGGTCACGCACGAAGGAGGCACCATCCCGGCCGAGAATCTGGCCAACTACAACGCCGACCGAGTCAAGACACTCGGCGAGTCGATCCTGGGCCTCACGCTCGGCTGCGCGCAATGCCATGATCACAAGTTCGACCCGATCAAGCAGCAAGAGTACTACCAGCTCACCGCGTTTTTCAACACGCTCAGCGACAAGGGACTGGATGGCGACGGCGGCGTGAACCCCGGGCCGTTCATCAGTGCCAAGACAGTATTGAAGACAGAGGAGTTGCCCGACTTGCGGAAGCAAATTGCCGGCTTGCAGAAACACTTGGCAAAACCGGACGCTAAAGTTCTCACGGCTTGGGAAGCACGCGAACGAGCGAAGCTCGCCGCGCGGGGCAAGGAATTTTCGCTGCAGCCGACCAAAATCCTGAAAGTCTCGACACCGAATCGCGGGAACGGTTTTGAAATGGATGGCGAGAACGGCGTGCGTCTGCCGCAGGTCGCCAATCTTGCGGCTTACGATGTGTCGATGAAACTGCCGCCGCTCGACAAGCCGATCACCGGCTTGCGCGTGGTGTTTCATCCCGACCCGAAGCTGCCGGGCGGAGGCTGGGGCAGCGGCCCCAAAGGTAAGCCGGCGGCCAGCAAAAGCAAAGCGAACGCAAAAGAACCTGCGGCCAAGCAAGACAAAGGGACGTTCGTTCTCACCTCGATCGCGGCGACGGCCGGCACGATAGCCAACGATCAAATCAATCTGCACAAACTGGAACGCATCGCGCGGGTGACGGCGAATTCATGGGACGAAAAATTTCCGCCGGCGGACTGTCTCGATCCGCGCAATGAAAGCGGCTGGTCACCCGACCTTGATACGGATGGCGCGGTGCGCGTGACGGCGACGTTTGCCGAGCCGCTAAGCGCCGCGGCGACGCCGTTCCTCACGGCACAACTCGTGTTCGGTCACGGCAAGAGCCTGATCCCTGGCCACTTCGAATTTTTTGTCATGACGGGCATCGATGACGATAGCGATCTGCCGGGCGAGATTATCAAAGTTTTGCAAACGGCTGACACTGAAAGGAGCGACGCGCAAAAAACGGAACTCTGGCGCTACTGCGCGGCGCATGCCGAGGAACTACAGCGCCAGCGCATCGAGCTGGCGAATTTGGAAGAACGCTTGCAGTCGCTGACACAGCCATTCTCCACGATGGTCATGGATGTCGCCGCGAAGCCGCGCGAAACTTTTATCTTCAATCGCGGCGACTATTCTCAACCGACCATCAAAGTCAGTGCGGGCACGATCACCGCCTTGCCGCCGATGCCCGACGACGCTAGCCGCAATCGGTTGGGCTTGGCGAATTGGATCACGATGAAGTCGAACCCGTTGACGGCGCGCGTGGCCGTGAACCGGTTCTGGAAAATGTTGTTCGGCACCGGCATCGTCGCGACGCCGGCGGATTTTGGAGCGCAGGGCGAATGGCCGAGTCATCCGGATGTGCTCGATTGGCTAGCGGTGGAGTTCATGGAGAGCGGTTGGGATGTGAAGCATCTGATCAAGCTGATCGTCATGAGCGAGACCTACTGCCAGACTTCGGCCGCGACGCCAGCCATGCTCGAACGCGATCCGCAAAACCGGCTGCTCGCGCGCGGCCCGCGCTTTCGCTTGTCGGCCGAATTGCTGCGCGATACGGCGCTGCGCACCAGCGGCTTGCTCGTCCCGCGCGTCGGCGGACCAAGCGTGAACCCCTACACGCCGGGCGATCTCTGGCGCGAAGTCAGTCACTACGGCAGCACTCCCGCGACGGCCCAGACGTTCGTGCAAGACCACGGCGAAAAGCTCTATCGGCGCAGTCTCTACACATTTTGGAAACGAACCGCGGCGCCGCCGAACATGACGGCCTTTGACGCGCCGAACCGCGAAGTTTGCACCGTCGCCCGCGGCAATACGACGACCCCTTTGCAGGCGCTCGTGACACTCAACGATCCTCAATATGTCGAAGCGGCCCGCGCGTTTGCGGAGCGCGCGCTGCATCAAGCGGGCAACGATGCGGCGAAACTTCGCTGGGCCTTTTTTGAAGCCACGTCGCGCGAACCGCAACCGGCGGAACTCGCGGTCTTGGAATCGGCGCTTGCCCGCGAACGCCGCCGCTACCAGGCGAATGCTGCGGCCGCGGCAGCGGCGTTGAGCGTCGGCGAATCGCCACGCGATCAAAACATCCCCGCCGCCGAACACGCCGCGTGGCTGCAAGTGGCCTCGCTCATTTTGAACCTCAGTGAAAGTCTGACGCGAAACTAAGTCACCGCTCAAGACTCCCCTCCGCGTTTTTTGTAGCCCGTAGCGTTAGCGAGGGCGACAAAAACGCCGAACGCCCTCGCTAACGCTACGGGCTATAATTTCTCTGCATAATCATGAACCCGCTCTACGAACATCTGGCCAATCTCACCCGCCGCAGTTTTCTCGGCGATATTTCGCAGGGGCTGGGGAGCATCGCGCTTGGCAGTTTGCTCTTTCCGCAGGCTGCGCAAGCCGCGGACTCGGCGCAGCAACTCGGTCTGCCGGGACTGCCGCATTTCGCGCCCAAGGCCAAACGAGTGCTGTGCCTGTTTCAGAGCGGAGGCTTGTCACACGTTGATCTGTTCGACGACAAGCCGATGCTGCATCAACATGCGGGCAAGGAGCTGCCGCCGAGCGTCAAAGGAACGCAGCGGCTCACCGGCATGACCAGCGGCCAATCGGCCTATCCCGTGGTGCCGCCGCTCAAGTCAGGCAAACGCTGCGGCAAGCACGGCACTTGGATCAGCGATCTGTTGCCAAACATGCAGACGATTGCCGACGAGCTCTGCATGGTCAAAAGCATGAATACCGAGGCGATCAACCATGATCCGGGTATTACTTTTATGAACACGGGCAACCAACTCCCCGGCTACGCCAGCATGGGCGCATGGGTCAGCTACGGCCTAGGGACCGAGAACGAAAACCTGCCCGCGTTCATCGCGATGGTCTCGCAAGGGACCGGCAAGAATCCGGGTCAGCCGATCTTTTCGCGCTTGTGGGGGAGCGGCTTTCTGCCGTCGTCGCATCAAGGCGTCGGTCTGCGGCCGGGGAAGAATCCGGTGCTGTATCTCCAGAATCCGCCGGGGGTCGAGCGTGAGCAGCGGCGCGAATTGCTCGATGATCTTGCGAAGCTGAACCAGATGCGCGCGGACGAATTGGGCGACCCCGAAACACTGACGCGGATCAAAGCCTACGAAATGGCGTATCGCATGCAGACGTCGGTGCCGGAGCTGACCGACATCAGCAACGAAACCCAAGCTACGCTCGACGCGTATGGACCCGAGGTCAAGAAGCCCGGGAGTTATGCCGCGAACTGTTTGCTCGCCCGCCGGTTGCTGGAACGGAATACGCGCTTCGTGCAGCTTTTTCATCGCGGCTGGGATCAGCATATCGCGATCACGCGGCAACTTCCCAATCAATGCAATGACGTCGATCAACCGACCGCCGCACTGATCAAAGATCTCAAGCAGCGCGGCTTGCTCGAGGATACGCTCGTGATGTTCATCACCGAATTCGGCCGGACCGTCTTCAGCCAAGGAAGACTCGGCGACCCGGGCATGGGCCGCGATCATCATGGCCGCTGCTTCACGATCTGGCTGGCCGGCGGCGGCATCAAACCGGGTTTCGACTACGGGGCGACGGACGATTTCTGCTACAACATCGCGGAAAAACCAGTTCACCTCCGCGATCTGCATGCCACAGTTCTGCATTGCCTCGGCATTGATCACGCGCGCTTCTCGCACAAGTTCCGCGGCTTGAACACGCGTCTCACGGGTGTCGAAGAAGCGCATGTCGTCAAGGCGCTGCTAGTTTAAAGGCCTGCCTATCCCAATCCCAATCTAGTCGGGTCATATTGAGGCCCTCTTGGGCGAAGCAATTTTAGCTGGTCGCCCTCATCGTAAAATAACTTTACCTAGCGTAAATCACCATCTATAGTACGTCGAAGTTTACGCGAAATTCATCTTCTTTAGGGGCAGCTAATGCACCGGACAATTCGCCGTGTTTCTTTCTCTCGTCTAGCGATGCGCCGTGCCATCGGGCTCGCGCTCTTGGGTCTTGCCGGGTGGCTAAACACCGGCACACTCTCGGCCCAAATCACCGTGCCGACGGATTACAAGTCGTACGCCATCATGGGCGGAAGCACAGTGCTGCTCGATACTTATTCGACCGTCAACGGGGATGTCTATTCGGCGGGCAACACAACGGTGAAATTTGGGTATGGCATCCAACGTAGCGGTACGTCGGGAAATTTTTATAGCGGGGGCAACTGGATTGCTGAAGGCACGCTCAGCGACTTCACGGGGAATGTCGCCGCGAATGGCAGCGTGAGTGTCGCTTCGGGGGTTGATGTCATTGGGAAAGTTCAATACGGCACGACCTATACCGGCGGGGGAAACGTCACAGGAACGATCACTCAAGTGAGCAACTCGGTTCCCGCTCTCGCTCTGCCGACGCCGCGTATGTTTACGGCGGGGACCAATACCGTCGCGTCTTCAAGCAACTTGGTTTTGGCCCCAGGCAGTTATGGCGATATCAATTTATCAAGTTCATTTTACAACACTCTCACTCTCTCTAGCGGTGATTACTTTGTTGGTTCCTTGACGGGCGGAACTTCGGGCTTGAGAACGTTGAACTTGAATTTGACCAATGGGCCGATCCGCTTTTACTCCACCGGAGATATTAACCTTAGCAATTATTTGGACGTGGTCGTGAATGGCGTCACGATGAGCACCAGTATAAGCAATTTCCAACCGGAAGCGCGTTTGGCCAGTGCCGTGATCTTCCAAACCAACGGCAATTTCACGTTAGAGGGGGGCGGCATCAGTTCCTTTTTCGGCACCATCCACGCTCCCAATGGAACCGTGAATGTTACGAGCGGAAATCGCTACGGCACGATCATCGCCGGCGGCGCGATCACGGCCGAAGGTTATCAGTACAAGCAGTCCTACAATTTTAACAACGAAGCCCTCGGCGTCCTCAAGCAATCAGGAACAGCGCCCCAGGTCATTGTCGGCGGAACTGTCGCCGTGAATGGTCAATTGGCAAATTTGGCAGCCGCAGGCGGCGGCTCGCTGGATTATTCCGCTACACCAACCGGGACGACGGCCGGACTCAGTTTCACGAGCGTGACACACACCGGCACGCTAGCGCCAGGTGCTAACATTGGGATGGCCTTTAATGTCACGGGAACCACATCGGGAACAAAAATCCTGACCGTGGGGGTTAATACTCCGGGCGCTCTCGATGCAAATAGCTCCGCTAGTTTATTAGTCAACGTCTTGGACCATGCCTCGGCCAGTTTCTCGACAAGCCCCGGTGTCCGCGTCATGCAAGGCTCCACAGCCAACGGGGCTGCATTTATCCGCAATGCTTCGGGCACGCGCGCCGGATTGCAGGTCACAAACCCCGGGTCGCTCCTGGATATCGCGGCCAACACGATCATCGCCCCTGGCAGCAGCGTCACCGCTCGCGGTGCTCTCAATACAAGTACCCTCGGCCCGACCTCGAGCACTTACCCGATTCAAGTCAGCGATAACCAGACTATAGCCGGCGCGACGCCGCTGCCCGATCTGAATGTCGTCGTCGCCGGGTCGATCCTCGACAACCGCCGTGTCACGACACAAGGTACCGTCGATCTGGGCATCGTGCATAGCGGAGTCGCGGTTACCGGCAACGCGACGCTCGTCACAACGGGCGCTGACAATAGCTACACTCGTATCACAGTCAACAATACCTCGGCGGCCGATACGAATGGGATCAGCACCACGGGGAGCACGGCGTTTCGCTTTGGGTTGGATGGAATGAGTTCGACCCGCGCGTTGTCGGGTACCCCGAATAAAACTGGCGCGTTGAGCGGAACGTTGACACTGACGACGAATGCCGAAGCAGGCGTCACGGGGACGCAAACCCTGGCCAATGTGACTGTTCCTTACACCGTCAAAGTCTTCACTGGCAAATCGACTTGGAACGGCTCCGTGGCGGATAGTTGGGGCACGCACAACAACTGGACGGACAACCTTTCGGATGCCGGCGCTGGTTCGCCGGGGATCAGTGCTGTCGCGGGAGATACGGCGACGTTTGGCAATGTGATCGGCAATCAAGCGGCAAATATCGCGCTCAATGGGGCGAATCCTTCGCTTGCCAACATCACGTTCGACAACAACCTCGGCGGGTCATATACGATCAGCGGAGGCACGGGCGGAGCGCTCACAATCGCTGCCTCGGCAGCGAATCCGGCGATCAGTGTGACCAATGGAAACCATCGAATTACCACACCGATCACGCTGACCACGTCGAGAATCATCGGCGTGGACAACGCCGCGAGCACGCTGACGATCGACGGCTCTGTTACCTCGACGAGCGGGATCACGAAGAACGGCGCTGGCACGCTGGTCTTCACCGCGGTGACGAACAGCGTCGGCCCGATCACGATCAACGCCGGCACGGTGCGCGGCAGCCTAGCGAACTTGAACAACACAATCACCAACAACGGCGCGTTGATCCTCGATCAGCCGACCAACACGACCTACACCGGCACGATTTCCGGAACCGGGGCGATCACCAAGACCGGCAACGGACGCATCACGCTCACCGGCATCGATCAATTCAGCGCCAACGCGCCGCTCACGATCAGCGGCGGGGCCTTGAATGCGCCGGTCGGCCTCCCCCGCAGCGGAGTTCCAATCTCACTCGAAGGTTCCGGCACCCTCGAAGCGGCGTTCAGCGTCACCCGGGCGATCAGTGGCACGGGCAGCATCGTCGCGCTCGACGACCTGACGCTCGGCCGTTCGAGTCAGCCGGGGCAGTTCAATCTTGGCGGTGCCGCGGGCGTCGGCGGCAGCTTGCAAGTTGGCTCCCGCGCGGTCGTGATCCTATCGAGTGATGCAGCGGTTCTTGGGTCACAGACTTCGCTCGCCGATCAAGGCAGCCTCACGACGATCAACGGCGCACGCTTGGGCAATGCCTCGTCGGTCGATGCGACGAAGGTCCTCTCCGCCGTCGCAAACTCGACGATCAATGGAAACTTTATCAACAACGGCCTCGTCAACGGACCCACGACGCTGGCCGAGTGGCTGACCTTTACTCAAGATGTCACGGGCGCCGGCAGCACAACGGGCAACATCCGCTACGCCGGCAGCTACAGCCCCGGCAACAGCCCGGCGGTGGTCGCGGTCGAGAACATCGCGTTTGATCCGACGAGCGTGTTGACGATGGAAATCGGCGGCTCGACCGCGGGCCTGTTCGATCAACTGATCGTCAGCGGCACCGCGACGCTCGATGGTACGCTCGATCTGAGCATGCTCAGCGGCTATGAATTCGAACTCGGCAAGCAGTATCCCCTGATCGTCGGCAACTACACCGGCTCGTTCGATCAAACGATCGGCCTGACGGGGGATTGGCATCTGCAGTACAGTGCGAGCGGCGTCTCGGTCGTGCCGGAACCGGGGACGATGTTTGTGGTTGGGTTGGGAATCGCGCTGGGCGGGTGGCGTTTGGTGCGGCGGCGGAATGAGAGTAATGGATAAAGGCAGGCCCAATCCCAACCCGACGCGTTATCGAGGGCGTTTCTGAGTGTTAAAAAAGTGGGGCATAAGTTTTATGAGGGGCAGAACTATTGATGAATAGTTCTGCCCCTTTTTATTTGCCTCACTTCAGCGGCTCGAACTTCTCCCGTACCGCCGGGTCGCTCACGTCGAGTTTCTTTTGCTCGACCGTGCGGAGGCGGCCGATTATGCTGCCTAGCGGGAGCGACTCGCGCGGCAAGACGCCCTGCTCAGCCAGCTTTTCAAAGCCCAACGACTGCGAGCACGAGTGCCAGAGTTCGATCTCGCGTGGGTTGGGCTTTACCATCTCGTACTGCCCTTACTTTGCGAAGAGCGGCAGGAGTTTCGCGCGCACGGCGGGGTCACTAATATCGAGTTTCTTGGTCTCGATCTTGTCGATGAGATTGTACATTCGGCTCACCGGGTTTCGCTCGGAGAGAAAGTCCGACAGATGTCGCTCTTCCTTTATCCCGATGTGAGTGCAACTCCCTCGCCAGCGATAGAACTCATTGTAATTGGCGTGCAGCGGTTCTTTGTGAATCTGACTCGCTTCGGCCGCCACCGTTTTCATCTCCTCGAGGGTCGTCGCGGCTTCGAACTTTTCCCGCAGGGCATCGAGTTCGGCGAGAATTTTCTTGCGTTTCTCCAGGATGATTTCGAGGCTGGCTTTGCGCTCTTCGCTGACGGCGGCCACGATTTCATCGGGCGTGGATTTCCCCTCTTTCAGCAGCCGCACTGCCAAGGGACTGTAGGGGGCCATGATTCCTTCATGTTGGACGAGGATTTTGTCGCTCTCCTTCGCTTGTTTCGCAAGCAAGGCGTCGGAATCATAGCTCGCCAGCTCGGGGAGTTTTACGTAATCCTCAAACCGCACTGTGGACGTCTTCAAACGCTCGACGAGCGGTTTCATCTCGCGGCAGACTTTGTGCAATGATTCGATACTGCCCTTGTTGAACAGCTTCGTCTCGGCATAACGTTTGCGCAACGCTGTGCCGTATTGAATCCACCGCCGCAATTCCGGTTCGCGGACGGAGTTCCATTCGTATTCCGGCGTGAGATCGGCGACACAGCGTCCCAATTCGCGCCCGAGAATCTCCAACTGTTTCTTGTCGGCGTCGTGCGCCGCGCGGGCGGCACGTTTTTCGGCGCGGGCCGCAAGCTCTTCGGCAGTTGGGGTGATGCCCGACTCGATGTCTTGCGCCGCATCGCGATCTTGCTCGCGCAATTTTTTAAGATGGTATTGATACTGATTGCTTGCTCGCTCTTGATGCAGCTTGACCAAGAAATCGACATCGAATTCCGGCTTCTTGGGTAGTTCCCACGGATGCTTCTGCCCGTACGGGTGTTCCGACAGTTTTTTGTAACGGGCCGTGCCTTCGGCGCACATCTTCCGCAAACGTTCAATGCCCTCTGGCGGCGGATCGATATTGCGCTTCAACACTTTGACAAAGGGGATCAGCTTTTCCGTCGGCGCGGAGCCTTCGCCAGCCAGCCCGACCGGCTCGCCTGGCAAGCGCGGAGGATAGAGCCCTGCCGTGGCTTTGCCATACTCGGACTCGACCCACTTTTTGAAGACGAGGACCTCGGCATCGAACTCGCGCTGCGCGGCTTCGTCGGGCGAGGCGGTCTCGGCCGGGGGCGTTTTCGCGGTGTCGGTTTTCGCGGAAGGCGTTGGAGTTGTCGCCACAGGATCCGGAGTTGGCTCCGGGGTGCCGCAACCGCAGATCATCGCCAAGAGAAAAAGAATCGGCAAGACTTTCATCGTGTGCCCCGATGTCGTGGGATTGCTCTAACAAAAAGACGTTTACAGAAAGTACGATTCTAAAAGGGCATCGCTCTTAAAAGCAAGCAACGATCCAAGAATGAGGGCAAGCCAAGAGCAGGCGTGGCACCTCGGAGTCATTCAGAAAGCAGGCAATAGAATGAAGGCAGGAGAATGTTTCATTCCATTCTTCTGCCTTCATTCTTCTGCCATTTTCCGGCAGCGATAAAGTGAGTTAATTTTTCTTTGCGGAGTGATTGACCAACACATCCAAGGTCTCACGACCTTGGCTACATTGATCGACTACCGAATCTTCTGATCGCCCCGCATCCGCGCGATCACTTCGGGATTCGTTGGGCCGATCGTCGTCGCCGTAATGTGACTGGCCTTGAGTTCGGGCATGTAGCCCTTTTGGCCGATGATGCCGATTTGTTGGTTGATGTAGGCATCGAGCTCGACGCCGGGGCCGGGGGTGACAAAGGCCAGCACCTTGGTGCCGTCGGTCAGCGCGTACTGCGGCGCATTAGGACGGGTCGACTTAACACGGTTGAGGGTGCCGATCGCATCGTAACGGCCTAGCACTGGATCGTTGATCGTGGCCGGCGGTTTGAGCAGTCCGCCGGTGCCGAGACCTTGCGTCGCGATCAGCGATCCCGGCCGCGCGCCGGGAACCCAATCGGTGCTCGTTTTCGGCAGGGCAAACGGCGACGCGCCGGGTGTTGCGGTGCTTGCGGTGTTCGCTGGAACTTGATTGCGCGTCGGAGTGTTGGCGAAAAGCGCTTGTTGATCGAGGGTGCGCTGTTTGATCTCGGCGAAGCGCGCGATTTTGTTTTGGAAGATGCGGACCTTGCCCCGTTCCAACGCCGAGCCAGCTTGGTCGAGCAACCGATCCGAACGCTGATTGAACGAACTAAAGTTCCACGCCGTCGGCTCCTCGCTCAACATGGCCGAGAGATCAAGCTCCAGCGCCTCGAGTTCGTTCATCACCGATTTGCCCGTCGTTCCAGCAGCCGCCGGTGCTGGTCCGCCCAACGGGATCGTGCCCGTTGCGGGCGGAGTCGAAGTTGACGCTGTCGTTGTTGCCGCCGCCGGATTCGCCGTGGACCAGTTCTTGGGCTCGGCTTGATACGCGGGCTGTGGCGGCGGGGCTTGGGCGATGACTTGGCCCGTGCCCGACGTG